>JAJCXU010000648.1 GCA_029263275.1 Ilumatobacter sp. | reverse complement strand
GTGTTGTCGATGGTCGAACGAGAGATGTCGCTTGGCGGGGCGCAGGCGGCGGCGCACAGGGAGCGACTCGCGGCGCTCGGCGTCGACAGCGAGGCTGCGCTGGCCGCGCTGATCCGCTCAGGCGATGCCGGAGATCGTCAGGTCGAGTTCAGCGTTGCCCTCTTCGAGTCCGTTGTCGACAAGCTCCGCGTCGCCAACCCCGCGTACCTGACCTGACCTGACCCCGGCCGAACGCGTGCACATCTTGCGCACAACGTGCACATGCCTTCGCTGAAATGATCGAGGTGGGGTCAGCGTTTGGGGGTGATGGTGACGGGTTGGCCGGCCGCGAGTTGGCCGCAGGCCGCGTCGATGTCGGTGCCGCGGTTCTGGCGCACCGTTGCATTTGCCCCGAAGTCTTCGAGCGCATCGCGGAATGCGTAGACCTTCTTCAGCGGCGTGCCCATCGTGGGGTAGCCGGGCGTCGGGTTGAGAGGAATCAGGTTGACATGGGCGTGCGGTTGGAGCCGACGGCACAGCGCCGCCAGTTCACGTGCGTCGCTGGTGCGATCGTTGACTCCGTCGATCATCGCCCATTCAAAACTGACACGCCGGTTCTTCACCTGCAGGTAGTCGCTGCATGCATCGATCAGGTCATTGATCGGGTACCGCTTGTTGATCGGCACCATCTCGGTCCGCAGTTCGTCGTTGGCTGCGTGCAGTGAGACCGCAAGATTGACTGGCAGCGGGAGGTCCTTGAGCGCCCGAATGCCGGGGATGAGGCCAACGGTGGAGATCGTGATGTGCCGTGCCGACAATCCGATGTCGCCGTGGATGCGCTCGACTGATTCCCACACCGGTGTCAGGTTGGCCATGGGCTCGCCCATGCCCATGAAGACGATGTTGCTCACGCGGCGGTCGGATTCTTTGGCGCGTTGGGCAGCCCTGACGACCTGCTCGACGATCTCGCCGACGGTGAGATGTCGTGTGAAACCAGCTTGCCCGGTGGCGCAGAAGCCGCAGGCCATGGCACAGCCGGCCTGACTGCTCACGCAGACGGTGGCGCGATCGGGATAGAGCATGAGCACGGTTTCGACTCGGCTGCCGCCGTCGAGTTCCCACAGGAACTTCACGGTGTCGCCCGATTCGTCGACCGACTCGGTCACCGGCGTGAGGGCGGTCGGCAGCTCGTCGTCGAGGCGCTGGCGCAGCTTCTTGGGCAGGTTGGTGATGTCGGCCGGGTCGGCGAGCTGGGTGTACAGCCCGTCCCACAGCTGATCGAGTCGGTAGCGCGGCTCACCGTCGAGGTGCACGCCAAGCGCGTCGCGCGTCAGGTCATATCGAGTTGGCCCAGGCACTCACTCACGCTACCCCTGCCGTACAAGCAGATACTGCGACGATTCACGTCTGCACCCGGTCCGGACGTGAACGATCACTCACGTTTGCACCCGGTCCGGATGTGAATGGGTTAGGTGAGGTGGGGTGCAGCGAGGCGTTCGTATTCGGCCATGCGGGACCGGACGACGTCGAGGCTCGAGGTCCAGAACGACTCCTGGGTGACGTCGAGTTCGAACGCGTCGCCGAGTTGTTCGGCGGTGTCCATGCCGACCCGGGACAGCAGGGTGTCGTAGCCGGATCGGAAGCGTTCCGGATCCTCTTGGTACCGGGCGAACAGCCCGAGCCCGAACAGCAGACCGTAGGTGTAGGGCCAGTTGTAGAAGTGCGAGCCGTAGTAGTGCGGCTTGAGCAGCCACATGTACGGGTGCGCCGTGGCCTGATCGATGCCGTCGCCGTACGCCGCGAGCTGGGCTTCGTTCATCAGCTCACAGAGTTCGGCAGCACTCAAGGTGCGGCGCTGACGGCGGGCGAAGACTTCGGTCTCGAACAGGAAGCGCGAGCGGATGTCGACGACGACCTGGTTCGTTCCTTGCAGGTCGACGTCGAGCAGTGCCAAACGTTCATCGCCTTCGAGGCGCGCCAGGCCTGCTTCGACCACGAGCGTTTCGCAGAAGATGCTCGCCGTCTCGGCGAGCGCCATCGGCAACCGGCGCTGCAGTGCCGTGCGGCCCGCGAGCGTGGTGTTGTGATAGGCGTGGCCGAGTTCGTGAGCGGTGGTCTGTGCCGACTCGGTGGAGCCCGACCAGTTGAGCATCACCAATGAGCGGTCGCCGCCGAAGGACATGCAGAACGCCCCGCCCTGCTTCCCGTCGCGCGGCTCGGCATCGATCCATTCCTCGGCCACGGCACGATCGACGAGCCCGCCGAGGGAGGGGCTGTACTCGGTGAAGGCATTGCGCACGATGCCCATTCCTTCGTCCCACGTGACCGCACCCGAGGTGAACGGGAGCGGAGCGACGAGGTCCCACCAGGGCAGACCACGCTCGGCGGTGTGGCCGTGCAGTTGCGCCTTGACCCGCATCCAGCGCCGGAAGTCGGGGAGCGACGCGGTGACCGCAGCGTGCATTGCGTCGAACGTGGCACGGCTGACGCTGTTCGCGAAGCACGATGCGTCGAGCGGGGAGGCCCAGTTGCGGCGGCGGTTGATCGTGTTGGCCTCGCCCTTGATCGCGTTCATCGCTGCTGCAACGGGAACCTCGATGGTTGGCCACGCCTGCATCTCGGCGTTGTAGGCGGCCTCGCGAACAACGGGGTCAGCGTCTGTGCCGAGGCCACGGACGGCTGGCATCGGCAAATCGGTCGGGCCATCAGGCAATGCCACCGAGGAGGTGAGCTGCGA
>JAJCXU010000647.1 GCA_029263275.1 Ilumatobacter sp. | reverse complement strand
CGCCGCCGGTGACGAGAACGGTTCCTTTGAGTGACATCACCGACGAAATCTAACCGTCATCGCCTGTCACCATGCAACGGTGTCCGCGCCAACCAGGACCATTCTCACCGACCGTTGCCGCGACCGATGTGTCTGATCAGGATCAGCAGGATGCGGAGCGCGTGGCGGGCGCTCTCCAGGACACCGCTCGACGCCTGGCCGGACTCACGCATGCTCATGCGCACGGGGACAGCCCTGACTTCGAGCTGTGCTTCGTGGGCGAGCAGGAGCACCTCGACGGTGTCGGACAGGTAGGGCCTGGGAAAGACTGGAATCAACGTGTCCATCGCCGCGGTTCCGAACGCCCGAAAGCCGCTTGTGGGATCACTGATGCGGACTCCGATCTTCCGCGAGACTAGCGAAGCGATGAGGCGGATGACCGAACGTCGAGCGAACCCCATGGGGAAGCCGAGTTCGAATCGCGTGCCAACGGCAAGGTCGGCGCCGTCGACGACTTGGCTGATCAGATCCTTGACGAATGCACCGTCGTGTTGGCCATCGCCATCGAGTTGGACGGCAATGGTTGCTCCCGCCTCTCGGGCGGCAGCGAGCCCCGTTGCGACGGCTGGACCGACGCCTTGATTCGTGTCGTGGCGGATCACCGTCGCGCCTGCGTGTGCAGCGATGGAGCCAGTGTCGTCAACTGAACCGTCATCGACGACGAACACGATGTCGAGATGTCGGCGGGCCGAACGTACGACCCCGTCGATCGCGCCCTGCTCGTTGAGTGCGGGAATGACCGCAGCGGTTCGCATCACTTGCGGGCGGCGCCTGCCGCCGTACGAGAACCGCGTCGTCGGGTTCGGCGTCGCACCCCGAGAGGCTACCGCACCGGCTGCTCGGCAGTGCCTGACGCCGAGGAGATGACTCCCATGATCGGCACGTCCTCAAGGTCGACGACTTCGCCGCGGCCTGCTCCGATCGCCTGTGGAACGAAGGTCGTCACGCAGACTTGCGGCTGCGAGCGCTTGTGGGCGCCTCGTTCAGAACCATGCCGACGACCGGGGCGGCGACTCGATCCAGGCGTCCGATCGTCTCGGCCAACTGGTCGCGTGTCGTGCGACCGGCGTGCACCACCAAGACCAACGCGTCGACGGCGCCTGAGAGATCCACGGTGTCGGATACCCCGAGCACCGATGCCGAGTCGACGATCACGTAGTCGAAGAGTGCGCCGAGTTCCTTGAGGAGCTCCTGCGTGCGTTGTCCGCTCAGTAGTTCGCTGGGGTTGGACGGCACTGTCCCCGACGTGTAGGTGTTCATCGAGTTCGTGTCATTGACGGTGACGTCGTTGACGGCCTCGGACAAGTCCATGCCGAGGAGTGCCTCGGTGAATCCGGGCGTTTGGGGCAGGGCCAACGCTTCGTGTACCCGTGGTTGGCGCAAGTTGGCATCGACGAGGGCCACCCGGTGGCCAGCTTGGGCGAGCACAACGGCAAGGTTGACGGCGGTCGAGGTCTTTCCTTCGCCGCCCGACGCGCTCGTGACCTGGATGACACGGACTTCGCGCTCAAGGCTGAGGAACCGAATGTTGGTTCGCAGGTCCCGGTAGGCCTCAACGGAGCTGTGGTTTGGCTCGCTGATGGCGATTGGCTGACCAGCGGGTGATTTGGCGGCCGGCACGGTCGCAAGCACGGGGCACGCCACGAGGTCAGTGAGTTCGTCTTCGGTGCGGACCTTGTCGTCGAGGTAGTGGATGAGGAATGCGGCACCGAGCCCGAGGACGAGCCCCAGGAATACGGCGAGGGGGATGGTGCGGGCCAGCGCAGCTCCCTCTGTCTCCTCGGGCACCTCGGCCACGCGGATAATCGTGGTGTCGCCGGTCCGCACGGCAGCGTCGACGCGGAGCTGATTGAGCGTGGTCGAGAAGTTGGCGAGTTGGTTGGAGAGCGATGTGCGGCTCGGAAAGCTGGCGAGCGCGTCGGCGACTGATGCGTCGCTGTTGTCGCTGTTCTCGATTGCGTCGATTGCGTCGATGTCGGCTTGGACGTTGTCGATCGCGACTTGGACGGCCTCGCTGGCTTCCCGCAGTTCTGCCAGGACTTGTTCGCTTCGCACGTCGATATAGGCGGTGGCGTAGGCGTTTGCATACTTGGCAGCATTGGCAGCGTCGGCGTCGCGCACCGCCAGCGAAATCACGGCGGTTTGCGGGACAGCGGTTGCGGCCACCTCGGGTAGAACTTTTTCGAGCATGTCGGGCGACAGTTGGTCGAGGCCGAGGTCGTGCTGCACCCGGTCGCGAACTGCCTGGCTTTCGATTATCGCGATTTGGGTTTGGATCGAACGGTTGTCGAGGGTGGAGGTCTGGTTCTCGAATACGTCCTGGCCACGTGATTGCACCAGCACTTCGGACTCCGCCGAGTATTTCGTTGTTTGCGTCAGACTGAGCACCACTGCCAAGACGACGCAGCCAAGGACAGCCCCGGCCACGACCCAACGACGGCGTGCAACCACGTCGACAAATCCACGCAGGGTCATTTCGTTGGTTTGGCTATCCATAGCGATGCGAGACGATATCAGCGGTGTCTTCACAATCCGTTTCGAGGGTTGCACTGCTTCCTTGGTTGTGCGGGGGAGGACTGATCGTCGACTTTCGAGTCGACCAGCCCGGCGGCACGGAATGGGAGGCGCCCAGCGGCATTCTCCGTTGTGTCGCCGCTATCATCGCGGTGATGCTGTCTGTCGCGGCCCCCGCTCCGGGTCGCACGTTGTGGAAGCCAGCTCTCAATGCCCGGTCGGTCCGAGCGAATCGAAGGAATCAGCAAGCTTTCTCGTTCGTCTTCCTGGTCATCAATCTGCACACACTGCGCTACGCCCTTGGCCCGCTCTACCTTCTGCTGTATGCGGCTGCCGCAGCCTTTGCGTTCACGTCATTCGTTGGAAGGCGCCGGTATCTCCGCCTGATTGACGGGGGGCGCTCTGTTGCAGCCTGGTGCGCGGTCGCGGTCGCGGCGGCGATCGTCACGTTCATTACGACATCTCCAACTGCTGCTGCCACTGGACTGACAAGATTTGTCTTCGCCGTTCCCGTCTTTCTCGCAATCGTGGCGTTCACCGACTCGCGATCAGACCTGCGATCGCATCTTGGCGTCATGGTCGTGTTCTACACACTGGGAGCGTTGACCGTGCCGTTGCAGGAGGTCACTGGACCTATCAGGTGGTTCGCTGACCCGACGGTTCGAGGCGGGTTTGACCGTTACGGGTCGCTCCTGGGTGCCGTCTCCGTGGTGGCGTTGGGCGTCGGCATGATCGTGCCAATAATCAGTGAAACGGCCCTGCGCGGACGCTGGTTCTACTTCCTTGCACTCTGCGGATCTGCGCTGATCTCGTTGTCGAAGGCTGCCATTCTCTCGGTCGCCTTTGGCGGCTTGGTCTACCTACTCTTTGCCCGGCAGTCTCTGTTGGGCAGATCCATGACCATTCTCGGCGCTGTGCTCTGCGGTGTGATGGCCTTCGCGTTCAACCCGTCCTACCAGGAGAGGTTCGATGTCATCGCGGCCGAGTACGGGATTTCGCTCTCAGGAAATGAAGTCGTCAACTTCGACGTCGACACGCGAGCGAGCGCGCTGGACCGATTGACCAAGCTGCCCAGAGAGAACTTTGCCGCGCTGGAGGACTTCGAAACGCCATTCGTCTACGTCACCGGTGGGGGCTTCGGCATGGGCGGCCAAACCCTCGTCTCGGAGGCCGATAGTCGGGCACCCCAGGGTCACAATCAGTATGTGGAACTCCTGACCATTTTCGGTCCGTTCCTGGCGGCGGTTCTCATCGGAACAACGCTTCGAATTGCAGTGCGGCTTTGGCACAACTACCAACAAACTCGGGACAAGCTCTACCGGACATTCCTGCTTGTGATGATCTTCTTCATGTTCGGAGCGCTCTTCGGAGGTGGAACCTACTTCCAGCCGGTCGCCGCCTCGATGCTCTGGACGTCCATGTTCGTGGCATTCGCCCACTCGCACGTGCTGATGGCGCGCGACGTGGTGGCGTCCCCGGCCCTACGGGTTGGCAGCGCGGCCATGACTTGGCCAACCGAGCGGCGTTCCGCGGCGGAGCCTCGCGACGATCATCCATTCAATCCACCAACTGGTTCTCCTTCAGGTGCATAACAGCTCATGACCCCGAAACTCTCGATCTTGCTTCCCGTGTTCAACGAGGAAGCCTTCATCGAAGCTCAATGTGCCTCGTTGACGCGGCATGACTACGACTTCGAACTCGTCATCGTCGACGATCATTCAACCGATGGGACGTTGGCTCTGATTCAGACGCTTGCGAGCGAGGATGATCGAATCAAGGTCTTCTCCAACCATGGGGCTCAGGGAATTGCGCCGACCGTCAACGTTGCGTATGGCGAGTCCAACGGCGAGTTCGTCACCATGATCGGCGGTGATGACACCGTTCGCGACAACTACTTCAGTTCGATCGATCGGTTCATCGGCGCAGCAGATGGGAATGCCGTGAAGCTGGCGGTCTTTTCAAAACTGAAGACGGTCTCGGATGACTCAAGATTCGACGGGCAGGTGATCCCCCGGGGGCGTCGGGGAAACCGGTCTGGCCCGTGCATGGTCTACTCGAGGTTGTTGGCGGAGCTGATCTATCCGCTTCCCGCAGGTCTGTTTCAAGAGGATGCCTGGATCGCGAACGTCGCTGAGTACTTGGCCGACGACGTCGAGGATGTGCTGGAACCGAACTACAACTACCGAATCCACACCGGTAATACCAACCCTCGCCATTTGTCATGGGAGGACTTCAACGTCTTCATGACCAAATACATGGCCAACTACACGATCATTCGTGAACGTCTGAGTGGCGATGTTGACGCGGTCGCACTGGCCAAGATCGACAACCTCATCCGCCTCGGGGAATTGCGAGAGAACGGTGATTTGCTGAAGATCTTGGTGATGCGGTCGGCTCCCATCCGGGAACGGCTGAGGTTCGCGTCGAGCTCGCACCGACTTCTGCATGCCTTGAGGTCACGTTTCTACACAACCTTTTCTGGTTGGTGACGGGCAAGGTGGGTCGGCCCCCAAGAACCCGAACGTTGATGCGGGTGGCCAAGCGAATCGATGTCGATCGGGGCCCGACGATGGACGGCAATCGTCTCAAGGTGTACCTCGTCGTCGCACGAGTGGTTGCCTCAGCCTCGGGACTCGTTCAGCTCGGAGTGCTTGCACGGCTCTTGTCCGCTGAGGAATTCGGCATCGTGGCCGTGGCGATCGCCGTGTCCGCGTATGTCCAGATGTTGGGGGAGCCACTCATCGTCGGGTACGAGCGGCTGGGTCACTCGGTGCAACGCGAGGACTCGGGTGTTGGGGCGCCGCGATCCGCCGCACACACCGGTCTGATGTCTCTCGCAGTGATCGTGCCTGTCCTGGCAATGGCCGTGGGAGTGATCGTCGGTGAGATGTGGATCGGCCTCGCAATTGGAGTCGCATCGGTGTCCGCCGCTCAAACCCGTTGGGTGACGCTGCAGTATCTGAACTGGGACAATCAACAGGCGTTTGGTACTGCGACGATGGTGAACGGCGTGTCGCGCTTGGGGTTCACAGTGGGCATTGCCGCGATCACTCGCGATGGCGCTCTTGCTGTGCTCGCCGGCGGGGTGTTCTCGGTTATCGCAACTGAGATCGTGGCGCCGCGGTCAGCCCCGTTCAGTTGGAACTGGAGTGGGGTCCGCAAGGTGCTGATCGTCGGGATACCGACAGCGATCGCCTCGCTGGCGGCTGTGAGCCTGACTGCCTGGCCCACCGTGGCCGGGGCACAACTCCTCGACACTGATGAATTCGCGGAGTTCGCGGCGCAGTGGAGCCTTGCCAACGCGATCTATGTGACGACAGCGGGATTCATTCTGATCTTCGGATTTCCCCTCGCAAAGCGAGCGTGGGACGACGGCGACAGAGAGGGAGCGCGGGCAACGGTAATGCGCTACTTCGTGTACTCCGCGGTTGGCGGGGCGGCTCTCGTGGGTGCGTTTTCTGCAGGCGGCGAATTCATCACTCGAATCCTGATTGGCGGTGAATACGCCGGAACGGCCGTGCCGACTGCGACTGTGGCGATCGGTGCCATCGGCACTATTGCGGCGACGTCTGGTTGGCTGCTCAGGTTACAGTATCGGCAGCGGACGATGGCGACGGTCTCGCTGATTGCTGCAACCGTGCAAGTCCCCATTGTTTGGCTCGCAACGGATTGGTATGGCCTTGCGGGTCTTCTTGGTGGAGTCGGTGTCGTGATGCTTGGGCGTTCCATCGCGATGCTCTTGATCGAGAGCAGACGTTCGTGGGCGAGGCCACTCGGATACTCGGTGGCGATGATGGGAGCCGTGTGGTGGGCGGCCGCTGGTCTGTGACCTGAACTCAGCCGACCGGGCGAACGATGATCATCGAGTTGTCGAGTGTGGGTACACCCGGGTCCCGGTGCATGAGCACTTGCGTCGTCCAGTACGGGGTCTTCGAGAAATAGTCGACGAACGCATGCATGTCGGGAGGCCGAACGTCCTCGATCACATACAGACCCGTATCGCCCAGCTGGCCGATGCTGTTCTCGAAGAGACAGATGGCAGCGTCGTACTCGTGGAGGCCGTCATCAATCATCAGGTCGAAGCCGTTCAGTCCCGTCGACTTCCAGAGCTGTTGCACCGCCTGGGGGTCGGTCTGGTCGAGAAGATACGTCTGAATTCGTTCTTCCTCGAAGAGCGCTTGGCTGTCGATGTCGGCTCCATGGACCGCGGCATTCGGGAAGTAGTCCCTCCAGACCCGCAGCGACGCACCAGGTCGTCCGCCGGAGGTCATGTTGGAGGTCACGGCTTCATTGTTGGTGCCGATGCCGCACTCGAACACCAAACGGATCTGATCGCGACAGTGTTCGAACAGCATTGCGTAGACGTCGGCGTAGTTGTGCGGAGCCCAGGGGTATGGAGTCGGCGATTCGCCCGTCGAGCCCTTGTCGGAGCCGTGGACATCACACAGCCGCTTGAGCTCGCTGGAAGGAACAAGCTCGAACCACTCCTGGTGGCTCCCGGCAGAGGTGCGAAGAGTTCGTGTGCTGCGCCTGTCGGTAAAGGCATCACGGAGCTTGCGGCCTCCGTTGCGGAGAACGCGTTCGTCGAACGACACAGCGGCGTCCTTGAGCGTCTGCATCAGGTCAGGCATAGTGGAAAGGTCTCCAGAGTTCGCAGTCGGGCCCGCGGGGGCGGCTGGCCCTGGTTGAACGGACGCCGGCTGGCGTGCGGAGCAACTGACGTTATCGGATCATCGAGCCGGTGATCGGGAGCAGGCCTCAAGGATTCCCTGGAACTTCGACGCGGCCCGGTTGAGTGCAAGATGCTCGTCGTAGTGTGACCTGCCGTTTGTTCCGAGTTCGGCGAGGCGCCCTGAGCTCATCCGCCCGAGTTCGGACATGGCGCGCTCAAGACCCGCCTGAGTTGGCATCGCGGCCACTCCGGCGTCGGCCAATCGGACAAGATCCGCAGCATCGCCCCGCACAGCGACGATGGCTGGGCGACTGTGGGCCATGGCCACCTGCGTCTTGCCGGGAATGGTTGCGGCAAAGAACGGGAGATCGATGAGCGAAACCAGGTGGGCGTCCGCCGATGCGAGGTATTTCAACGATTCTTCGGGCGTGACGGCTGGCATCAGCCGAACGTGTGGCGAAGCAACTTCGGCAACGAGTCGTTCGAGTTCGGGACGAGCAAGGCCGTTGCCCATCAGAACCAGGTCGAGCCCTCGGGCAGGGTCGAGGGCAGCTGCCGCGCGGATCGCAGCGTCGAGACCTTGGAAGTGGCCCATGTTGCCGGCATACAGCAGGATTCGGCGGTCGCTCGGCCCAAGCAGGCGTCGAGCTGCGGGATCGACGGCGACTTCGCTGTGGATCGACTCGTCGACCCAGTTGTACACGACGGAGATTCTCTCTGCCGGCACGCCTCGTTCGACCAGGATCTGCTTGAACCCAGGTGAAATCACCACGATGTGAGCTGCTGCCCGGTAGGCGGCGAGGCACGCCCTGTTGAGCACGCGCTCGACCATTTCGGTCTTCTTGCCTGCACCGAGCATGCCGGCGTGGGTCACGCTCTCCGGCCAGAGATCTTGGATGTGGAGCACGAAGGGGACACCACGGAGGCGGCGTTGCAGGCGTGCTGGCCACGCTGCGGTGATCGGTGGATGGTAGACGTAGGCGACGTCCGCCCGACGAAGCGATGAGACGCCGATTGTCGAGGCGGCGATGCCGAACGACAGGTAGTTCGCGGCCCGCCGGACCGCGTGTGCATCGTGGCTGGGAAAGAGAGGAACTCGAATCGTTCGCAGTTCACCTTCGCGACCGGAGCCCTCGATGTGTCGCCAGCGAATGCGGTGGCCGGGGTACAACTTTCCCGTCGGATAGTTCGGGAACCCAGTGACGACTTCGACCTCGTTGCCCCGCCGGGCGAGTTCTCTGCCAAGTGAGGCCACCACGGCGGATGGCTCGGGCGGCCACCACTGCGAGAACATTGCGATCTTCATTCGTCGGGACTCGTTGCCTCATCCCGGGTGCGCAAGCCCGCCCACTGCGCGCTCAGCGGGCTGAGGCCGAGGATCAGATTGATCACGCGTTGGCTCGTGTTGTCGATGGCGTACTCGAACGGTGACGGAGCAGTGGCGCCGGCCCCGTGCTGGGCGAGTACGGCGTGCACGCCCCGAACGACTGCGTCCGGTTCGATGCCTGTGACGAGGATGCCGCCGGTGTCCATCGCTTCCGGGCGCTCGATCGAGTTCCGAATCGTGATTGCAGGAAACCCGAGCATGGCCGCTTCTTCGCTGATCGTGCCGCTGTCGGACACTGCGCACATCGAACGGAGCTGGAGGTGGTTGTAGTCGATGAACCCGAACGGCTTGTGCATCATGATCCTCCCGCTGAGGAGCACGTCAGAGGACTCGAGTCGCTTGCGGGTGCGGGGGTGCGCCGAGAGCACGATGGGAACGTCGAACTCGTCGGCCAGCGCCA
>JAJCXU010000646.1 GCA_029263275.1 Ilumatobacter sp. | reverse complement strand
ACGCGTCGTTCCTCGCGTCGCCCGCAGACGCTGCGGACATCGTCGCCGACGCGTTTGCCGACCTTCTCGCTGGACCCGAGGGACCCTGGCGAACGGCTCGATCACCCCGGCGCTTTCTGTTCGGTGTTGTCGCAAACGTTGCTCGGGAACACCACCGGTCATCGGGACGGCATCGGGCGCGCGAACTCCCGACTCAGGGCCTGGGTCGGTCAGGTCAGTTCCGGCGGAGTTCAGGGACGAGGTGAGTAACGATGGCCATGACGGTCGGGCGGTCAGGGCCGACGGCGAGGACGACCGCAGCGTCATCCTCCACCGGTAGCCACGCGACCCGGCACTCACCGTCGATCTCGGTGCGCGGCTCGCCCGCCTCCACGCCAACGAGCACGGCAGACAGCACGTGGCGCGCTGCGCCCACCGAGACCACGCTGCCCGCACCCGGCACGTCGGGTCCGAACAACTCGTCGTGATGAACGACCGGCTTGCCATCACGTTCGAGACGGAGCACCAGGCGCAATCGTCCGGAGGGCTCGTCGGACCGGCCGAGCGAAACCTCTTCCACGATGCGGCACGTCGCCGTCGCATCGAGGTCGACGGTGGTCGTCACGACGTGGTTGGACCCGACCACCGACACCGTCGGCTCACCAAACCAGTCGAGGTGGGCATCCATGCCGACGGTGCAGCGTGTGGCCATCGACGACGGAGCACCTGTCGGGCCGGGGAGCACCATCGTCGACGCAACGGTGCCGACGTCCGCCTGCGCCCCTGCGAGTACGGCGACCGCCAACGACAGTTCGTCGCCGCCGATCGGTGCCGCGGCAGATGCCGCAATCAGGATGCGGCCGTCGCACTCGCGGAAGTGGAAGGGCGGCTCGGAACTCGCGCTCTCCAACGTCCGACCACGCGCCCCGTCAGCCGGACCGGCTGCGATGACGACCGACGCGTGTGCCTTCACGAGCGACGGGCGTGGATCTGTTCGACAACCCAGTCCGCGACCTGGCGAGCTCCCGCTTGGTCGACGAGCGATGTCGGCATGACCGGTCGATCTTCTCGCCGGTCGCGGGCGTCGCTCAACATGCGATCGACGTCCGCTCCGACATAGGGCGCGAGGTCGACCTTGTTGATCACGAGCAGGTCAGCCATCGCCACACCCGGGCCACCCTTGCGCGGCACGTCGTCACCACCCGCGGTGTCGAGCACGAAGATCTGCACGTCGACGAGCCCACGACTGAAGATGGCGGTCAGGTTGTCGCCACCCGACTCGACGAGCGTCAGGTCGACGTCACCGTGGAGCGCTTCGAGTTGTTCAACCGCATCGAGGTTCGCGGCGATGTCGTCACGGATTGCCGTATGTGGGCAGCACCCAGTCTCGACCGCGACGATGCGGTCGGTCGGCAGCACCGCGGCGGCGCGGAGCGCCTCGGCGTCTTCGGAGGTGAAGATGTCGTTGGTGACGACGACCACCGACAACTCCTCGCGCAGCAGGGCGCAGAGCGAGCCGACGAGAGTGGTCTTGCCGGAGCCGACGGGCCCCCCGATGCCGACGCGCAGCACATGCCGGTCCGCAGCATCGCGACTCAGCGGAGCGGTGTTGTTGTCGAAGGTGTCGTGGGGAATGTCGTGGGGAGGCATGTCTCTCTTTTCAGGCAACGAACAGGCGGGCGTTCCACGACCCGTGGTCCTCGGCGAGAATCTCGGTGAGTGAGCCGCCCGAGGCGGGAAGCGCGGCAGGCGACGAGGATGCCCACGCGTCGGCATCGAGACACCAGTCGTCGATGCGCTCACCGACTCTGGCCTGGACAGCGGCAACCGCCATGGGGTCGAGCCCAAGTAGCCGGATCGCGGCCGACGTCACGGCCGCCGACAGATGGTGGAAGGCCAGCGACGCGGCATCGACGGATGTCCCACCAGCGGCGGATACAAGTGCGCCGAGCACGACGGGCTGATGCGCTCCACCCTCGATGCGTCCGACCGCGTCGAGAGCGGGACCACCCCAGATTGTCGAGCCCGCACGGAGGAGTTGCCGACCGAAGCGTCGACTTGCGTCGCGGAGACGCGGTGATGGCACCCGCGCCGAGTACTCGGCGTCGATGTCGACGAGAGCACCCTCGAATCCTTCGGTCAGCCCGGCCACGTGCGCGCTGAACGACGCATCGACCATGCCCGTGGTGGCGAGTCGGCCGAGCAGGTAGCGCTCGAGGCTGGTGTCGTCGCAAACGTCGCCGATGCGGACTGCCGCCTCGACACCGGCCGAGTTCGTGTGACCGCCCGCTGGGAACCTGCCGTCGATCAGCATCATCAGCGCAGCGTTCATGTCAGTAGAGAAAGTAGCGCTGCGCCATCGGAAGCGACTCCGCCGGCTGTTCGGTGACGAGGTCGCCATCGATGCGCACCGCGAACGTGTCCGGCTCGATGGCGATGTCGGGCGTCGCGTCGTTGAGCACCATGTCTGCCTTGCCCACGCCGCGCGTGTTCGCGACCGGAACGAGATCGCGTCGGACGTTCAATCGATCACCAAGCCCATCGTCGAGTGCCGCGTCGGACACCCAGGCCAGCGAGAGGCCCGGAGCGACACCCGGTGCTGCACCGAACATCGGCCGCGGGAGCTGCGGTTGCGGCGTCGGGATCGACGCGTTCGCGTCGCCCATCTGTGCCCACGCGATCATCCCGCCCTTCACCACGACGTGCGGCCGCACACCGAAGAACGCGGGGTCGTACAGCACCAGGTCGGCGAGCTTGCCGACCTCGACCGAGCCCACATCCGCGGCGAGTCCGTGCGCAACAGCGGGACAGATCGTGTACTTCGCGACGAAGCGTCGCGCCCGCAGATTGTCCGCCGGGCCGTCGGTGTGATCACCGATCGTCAGGGCGCCTCGACGCAGCTTCATCACGTGAGCGGTCTGCCACGTGCGGAGCACGACCTCGCCGATGCGCCCCATCGCCTGACTGTCAGACCCGATCATCGAGATCGCACCCATGTCGTGGAGGATGTCCTCGGCCGCGATGGTCGACGGCCGAATCCGGCTCTCGGCGAACGCAAGGTCTTCCGGTACCGACGGGTTGAGGTGGTGACACACCATCAGCATGTCGAGGTGTTCGGCGACCGTGTTGACGGTGTGCGGGCGGGTCGGATTCGTCGACGATGGCAGCACGTTGGCGTGCGATGCCACCGTCATGATGTCGGGAGCATGACCACCGCCGGCACCCTCGGTGTGGAACGTGTGGATCGATCGGCCAGCGATCGCGGCGAGCGTGCTGTCGACATACCCGGCCTCGTTCAAGGTGTCGGTGTGAATGGCGACCTGCACGCCGGACGCGTCGGCGACGGTGAGACAGGCATCGATGGCCGCAGGCGTCGTGCCCCAGTCCTCGTGCA
>JAJCXU010000645.1 GCA_029263275.1 Ilumatobacter sp. | reverse complement strand
TCAAGCGCTCGCGATTCTCGACGGCACCGAGTCGGCTGGCATCACCACCTTCGGCTACTCCGACGACGAGGCATTCGCGGTCGGACTCACCTGCGGGGGAACGATTCACCTGTTCATTGAGGAACTCAACTGGTGACCGCGCCATCGATCTTCGAGCAGTACGAGGCGCTGTTGCGCTCCGAGTCGCCCGTCGCGCTCGCCACGGTGATCGAGGGGCCGAACGTGGGCGCCAAGCTGCTCGTGCAACCCACGGGCCAGCCAGTCGGAACGCTTGGGCATTCCGAGCTCGATCGCGTCGTTGCCCGTGACGCTGTCGCGGAGCTCGAGGCAGCCCGATCAGGGGTGCGGAGCTACGGACCCGAAGGTCAGATCACCCCAGAAGACCTCATCGATCAACCGACGGTCCGCATCTTCATCGAGTCCCATGCTCCGCCGCCGCAGATGTGGATCTTCGGCGCGGTCGACTTCACCGCCGCACTCGCCCGCGTCGCGAAGGTGCTCGGCTACCGGGTCACGGTGTGCGATGCACGCGAGGTGTTCGCGACGCGACGCCGATTCCCAATGGCCGACGAGGTCAAGGTCACGTGGCCGACTCCCGTGTTCGACGAACTCGGCACTGAATTAGGCCCGCGCGACGCTGTCTGCATTCTCACCCACGACCCGAAGTTCGACGTTCCTGCTGTGCAAGGAGCACTTGCCACTCGGGTCGGCTACATCGGCGTGATGGGCAGCCGGAAGACGCATGCGAAACGCATGGAGCGCCTTGCCGATGTCGGCGTCACCACTGCCGATGCGGAGCGTTTGATGTCGCCGATCGGTCTGGACCTCGGCGCGCGAACGCCTGAGGAGACTGCGGTGAGCATCTGCGCTGAGATCATCGCCCGACGGACGGGTCGACATGTGCCGAGCCTGAAGGACTCAAGCGGCGACATCCACGGCTGACTGACGGCGGGGCGCCTCAGTCGAGCGGGTTGCCGAAGGTGACGCGATTGGCGCGGCTCTTCGAGATCGTGTCGATCTCGACCGTGCGGCCGGTGTTGACCGAGTGGACGACGGCATTGTCGACGCCGAGGTACATCATGATGTGGCCGGGATAGTGCACGAGGTCACCGGCGGAGGCCTCGTCGTGATCGACCTTGGTCGCGGCCCGGATCTGGTCGCCGCTGACGCGGTTGATGTCGACGCCAGATTCTTCCCAGGCGTATGCGGTGAGTCCGGAGCAGTCGAACGCCTTGCCCTCGGCCTTGGCGTTCGTCCGGTACGGGACGCCGACCTGGGTCATCGCTGCGAGCACCGCCCGCTGGTGTTCGAGGCTGGCGTCGGCCCACGCATCGATCATCGAGAACTCGTCGTAGCCAAGCTGGCGGGCGGCAAGCCTCGCGGTTGCGATCCGATGCTTGGCGTAGACCAGATAGTCGACGAGGCCTTCGGACTCGATGTACACGTCGTAG
Source organism: Ilumatobacter sp. (assembly GCA_029263275.1). Classification (GTDB taxonomy): domain Bacteria; phylum Actinomycetota; class Acidimicrobiia; order Acidimicrobiales; family Ilumatobacteraceae; genus Ilumatobacter_A. The sequence continues at coordinate 2,725 of JAJCXU010000645.1, read as the reverse complement.
GCATCGACGGCGAGGTTGGCTTCGATCGTGATCTCCGGAGCGAGCGCATTGACCGGCATCTCAGCCTGCCGTGCCGATGCCGTTCCGGCGAACGCAACGGTCGCGACGACCGCCGTCGCACAGGCACCGATCGCGCGCAGCACGTTGTGAGAGGAAAGGAAGGGCATGTGAGGAAGCAGGCAGAGACGGTGTCAGAAGGCACTCGTCGTGACGGATCAGTAACATATCGTCATCAAACCGACACACTCAAACCCGCATGTGGAATTCTTGTCATCGAACCGTCACAAATGACACGAACGTCATTCGTGCGACACTGAGAACGTGAGCGAAGAAAAGACGGCGCGACCAGGCGCGACGGCCGACACCCAGCTGACCGTGTTGCTTGCCGCTGGCGCGGGAAAACGCTTCGAAGACATCGGTCACAAATTGTTGGCCCGGCTGACAGAAACCGGTCCAACGATCATCGAACGTGCCCTCACCCAAGCACTCGACGCCCGGCTCGGCCGCGTTCTGATCGTGACGGGAGCGCTCGATGAGGCCGCCCTGCGGACGGATCCCTCCGTCGCCCGGCTCCTCGATGACCAGCGCGTCATCATGCGCCACAATCCTGACTGGGCCTCGGGCCAAGCCTCCTCCGTCCAGGTGGCAGTGGCCGCTGCAGCAGCCCTCGGAGCCGACGACATCGTCGTCGGACTCGCCGATCAACCCTTCATCGACGTCGTTGCCTGGCAACAAGTCGCCGAGAGGTTGGGGCCCATCGCCGTGGCAACGTACGATGGCCGCCGCGGCAACCCGGTCAAACTCCATGCATCTGTGTGGGGGCTTCTTCCGGCGAGCGGTGACGACGGCGCTCGTGTTCTGATGCGCAATCGTCCCGACCTCGTTGTTGAAGTACCGTGCCCTGGTTCCGCAGCCGACATCGACACCGTGGAGGATCTGCACCGATGGCAGAACAACTGATCAACGAATTCACCGTCAATCGCCCGATCGATGAGGCGTGGCCGATCATCACCGACGTCGAGCGCATCGCTCCATGCTTGCCCGGCGCACAGCTCACCGAGATTCGCCAAACCGATGACGGTGCTGTCTACAGCGGCAACGTCAAGGTGAAGCTCGGTGCCATCGCCACCGAGTTCAAAGGCGATGCCTACTTCGTCGAGCGCGACGACGCGAACTACACCTGCAAGCTCAACGGCAAGGGCCGCGACACCAAAGGCCGCGGCAACGCGTCGGCAGACATCTCCGCTGCTGCCGAGAGCTTGTCGCCAACCAGCACGAAGGTGGTCGTCACGACCGACCTCCACATCACCGGCAAGATCGCACAGTTCGGACGAGGCATTCTCGGCGACGTCAGCACCAAGCTGATCGATCAGTTCGCGCAGAATCTCAACGAGATGATCGACGCGGACGGCATCGACGAAACGGCCAGCGCCGCGTCGGAAACGGCTGAGTCGGATGCCTCCCCCGATGATGCGTCGACCGACAGCGCCGAGCCAACCGTCCGCAAAATCGACGGGCCGGCTGCCGAAGCCATCGATCTGATGGAGGTGGGCGGGTCGTCCATCGCGAAGCGCGCCGCTCCGGCAATCGTGGCATTGCTGCTCATCCTGTTGTTCCTCCGTCGCCGACGGAGCTGATGGACGATCGCACGCGCGTCCAGGAACTGATCGGCCGCCCGCCGCAGAGCGCCTTCGACGTCGTCGTGCGTGACGCAACCGGCGATCCCGTCGTTCTCCGCAACGCACCTTTTCTCGACGACGGCACCCCGATGCCAACCCGGTACTACCTCGTCGGACCAGACCTGGTGCGCGCGGTGAGTCGGATCGAGGCCGCAGGTGGCGTGCGAGCAGCCGAGCGCGAGATCGACCCAGCGGAGATCACAGCGGCGCACGACGCCTACGGCGCCGAGCGCGACACGGCCATCCCGGCCGATCACGTCGGCCCCCGTCCGTCGGGCGGCGTGGGTGGGACACGTCAGGGCGTGAAATGTCTCCACGCCCATGTTGCCCATCTCCTCGCCGGCGGCAACGACGCTGTCGGCCGCTGGACACTCGCTCGTCTTGGCGACGACCGCAACGTGCTCGAGGGCCTGGTCCCGCCGGCTCCCAACGTCGCTCCCCTCGCCGAGGGGCAACCGTGAGCGCCGAGACCGACGGAACCAACCCCGACCCGGGCGGGCTGACCATCGCCATCGCAGATCGGCGCGTCGAGATCACGATGACCGGTGGGGGTACCTGGGAAATCCCACTCGGACCCTCCACGCTCTGCGAGAACGAACTCCGCAGTGACCCACCACGCCCCGCTGAACTCACCAATGCACTCGGATTTGTGCACGACTACTTCGACGACATCGTCATTGCAGCACCAACCGTGCTCGCCACACCATCGGTGACCGCAACCGGCCACCACGCCGAGGCATTGGCCCACGTGGAGATGGGCCATGCCAATCTCCCGGCTGACTACACGATGCAGCGAGCCGACGCGGACGAAGTGTTCCGCACACTGGTCGCCGAGCCGCGAGCCGCTCGGCTCGACAACCCCGGCCTCGAAGCCCCCGACGTGGACACGATGATCGGCGTGTTGTGCATCATGCTGGCGATCATGCGACGATTGGACCTTGGCGAAATCGCCATCAACGCGAGCTCACTGTGAACGATTCATCACCACACCACCACGACCTCGAGGGCCATACCTCGTGGCACTGAGGCATCCGTCGAGGTCGAGC
>JAJCXU010000644.1 GCA_029263275.1 Ilumatobacter sp. | reverse complement strand
CACCACGCACCCACAGCATCTGCGAGTCATCCTCGATGGCACCCGACCCAATGATGTTGTAGTCGAGGAACGCCAACGCAAAGGCGCCACGACGAGCCAGCGAGTTCATGCGCACGCCCTGATCGCCCTCGTACGTGTGCGGCTCGTCGCACTCGCGCTCCGTGGAGCCCGTGTTGGCGATGCCGTAGCCGCTGAGCGTGGGACTGAAGTACAACTCCGGCCGCTCGAGTTCAATGGTTTGGTAGTCGGGGCGTTGGTTCGCTTGCACCTTGCTCGTCGGCGCCAAGACCAGCCCGCAACCACGCGTGTTGATCAAGTGTCGACCCTGCCAGCCGATGTTGCTGATGCCGCTGAGATCGAGTTCACGTGCCGCAACCAGCACCTGTTCCGTGTCGCCATCAAGCGGGTAGCGGTCGACATCGAGATCCTCGATGCTCAGGCCAGCGACCTCGCCACGGTCAACCAGGAAGCGTGTCTCCATCTCCGTGGGATTGAGCAGTCGCACATTGCCCAGCGGTTCGAGGTCCGCTTCGACCTCACTGGCCGTGAGCGTTCCGAACTGCACCTCTCGCACATCCACGCCGGTGAGTCCGAGCGCCGCCCGAGTCGCCTCGACATTGCGGCCGATGTAGACCTGCTCGCGTGACTCCTGGTTGGGGTTGACGACGAGTGATTGGACCACCGCGGGGTAGATCACGCCCCCGATGATGGACACGATCAGCCACAACGCTGAGGCGAGCAATGGAAGTCGCCATGAGTTGGTCTTGATCACCGACAGGTAGAGCCCGGCGGTGAGCAGCGCGATGAGGATGAGCAGCATGATCGCCGGGATCTGCGCCTTGACGACTGAGTACGTTGCCCCGTCGACGATGCCCCGGGTGCTGTTGGTGAGTTCGTAGCGATCGAGCCAGTAGTCGCCGGCCTTGAGGACGGCGAGCACCGCGAGCAGCACCGCAATGTGGGCCTTGGTGGCATTGCGCACCGCCGGTACCGGCGAGACGAACACGACACCGCCGTTGAGGATGTGGGCCGCTGCCGTGAACATCAACACGAGAATGACGGCGACGAACATCCAGTCGAGCAGGAACGTCAGGAACGGCAACTGGAAGACGTAGAACCCCACGTCGGCGCCGAATTGGGGGTCGTTGATGCCGAACGACTTCGAATTGCGGAACAACAGCCATGACTGCCACTGCGCCACTGCCGGGAGCGCAACGACGATCGCCATCACGAACGCGGACGCGTAGCGCACGAGACGCAGCCGCTGGCCGAACACCTCGTGGAACCGCTCGACGTACGGATGGACGTTGGCTGGGAACGACGTCGGTGCGGCTCGATCGGCGATGAACAGGTTGCCGAACGCGAGCAGCAGGAAGACGAGGAAGAACAGACCGAACAGGGTGAACTTGGCGCCGATCACACCCCAGAAAACGTCACCACGGTCGAGCGCGTCGTGCCACAGGTAGTCGACGTAGAACCGCGCGATGGCACGCCCGAAGATGAGGACGAACATGAACAGTCCGCCGAGGGTGATGAGGACGCCACGGCCGCTGATACGCCTCCGTGGACGATCGACCGGAAGGTCTTGTGAGCGCCGCATTGGCGCTGAGATTACCGGTCTGCGGCAACCAACAGGCAGCGGCAGCCCGGATGGGCCGGGGCGAAGGAGTCGCCGGTCGGGAACTGGCTGCCCGCCGCGACGGCTCCTGCCAGCGCATTGTCGTCACAGTCGGGGCATGCGGCGAACCGCGTGTCGACTTCCCAGACAATGGGCGTTTCGAGATCGAACCCGGCCAACACACCCCGCCCGTGTGCACATCGCATCACGTCGTCGAGGGTTTCGTCGATGTGTCGGGTCTTCCATTCGCGGTACACCGCGCGCACCTTCTTGGTGACGACGGCGTTGTCGCCTTCGCCTTCACTGATGCATCGGGCCAGCCGCTCGCGGAGGGGCTTGACGAGCCATTGCGTCACGGCATCGTTGGCAACGTCGACGGCCTCGGTGGCCAGCGCCTTGCGAATCTTGCGGTTCGTCGTGCGGGACGTGGCACTGCCGGCGTGGACCGCCTCGAGCAGGTCGTCGGCGACTGCGACGGCGTAACGCGTGCCGTGTTCGCTCTCCGGCGGCAACAACGCCTCGATCGCGTGCACGGCATCGCTGCGCCGCAGGGCATCAAGCACGTCGTTCTGCTCGTCGGCGAGCGCACGCTTGAGCTTCTTCGCGCTGGACACGATCAACGGCGTGATGACTTCGTCGCGGCACTCGAACGGTGTCTGCTCCGCGTCATCCGCGTCGACCAGTTCATCGTCCTCGTGGGCCGCATCGGCAACCGAGTCGCTCGGCGCGGCCTCGGCAGTCGAGTCCGACTCGACGACGGCACCGTTCTCCGTCGCGGTAGCCAGCACCTCGGGCGGCCACACGGCGTTGTCGGCCTCGACGTCGGGACGCTCCTCCTCGGCGGTGTCGGCACGAAGGCGGGCGAAGAGATCAACGACCACGTCACCGTCGTCATCTCCATCTTCATCGCTGGCCACCGTCTCGGCGTTGTCGTCGTTGACCTCGTCATCGGAGGCAACATCGTCTGCGGCAGCATCGTTTGACTCCGCGGCATCGGACGCTGAGTCGTCGGCATCATCCGCGATGTCGATGACGTCGGCACCCTCGGCATCGTCATCTTCGTCCGCTGCTTGGTCATCGGTTTCGATGGAAACATCGACCGCATCGGCATCGACGCGGCCGGCGTCGTCGATCTCGATGATCCGCAGCTCAGCGTTGCCATCGTCCGTGCTGTCTCCGGTCCCCTCGACCGACGTCTCGGCGGGAGCCGCGACTGCCTCGATCTCGTGCGTGTCGGCTTCGACCGGACGCGGCGAGTTCGCGATCATCACCGGCAAGGGGCCCGTGGTGGGCGTGAGGTTGACGTACTCGTCAGGCTCACCCAGCGGCTGCATCTCAGCGACGACGTCAACCGCGACGAGGCGGGCGCGTTCGAACGCCTGCATCAACCGGTCACGTCCGTGGATGAGTTGCTCGATCTGCTCACGCGCGAGTTCACGCCGTCGTGCCAGCTCGCTCAACACACGCTCGCGATAGGCGCGCGCCTCGTTGACCATCTCGCGACCCTGCTGCTTGGCCATCGACAGCTCAGACTCGGCATCAGCAGCAGCATCAGCTCTGCGACGCGACGCTTCGATGTCGGCCTCCTCGCGGACACGCGACGCTTCGTCGCCGGCCTCGTGGAGGAGTTGAGCTGCGGCCTGCTCGGCCTTCTCGCGGATCTCGTTCGAGCTTTCGCGGGCGGTCGTCAACACTCGAACGGCTTCCTCGCCGAGCAATTGGGTCATCATCGCCTCGTCGACGGCACCGCGACCTCCGTCGGCCTGCGCCGTCTGCAACTCGCGCTCGAGGAACCGCTCCCGCTCACGCAACCGACCGAACTCGGCGGCCACCATGCGGAGGAAGTCACGGACCTCGGCCTGGTCGAAGCCGCGACGGCTCGTGCCAAAGGCAGCGTCAGCGATCGACGTCGGCGACGACGGGTCGGGGCGGGAGAACGACATGGCCATAGCACAACGCTACGCGCCTCGGCAACTGAGGTGGTGGCAATCCGTTCCAACTGCTGGGACAGCGGCCCCGAGTCGATCAGTTCTCGTCGGCCACGCGCACGGGCACCAGCGGATCGCCGCCGAGTTCTTCGAGCGCGGCCAGCGCCTCCTCGAGGTTCGCGACGGGCACGATCTCGACATCGCCGTGGCCAGCGTCATCGAGCTTCTGACGCAGTTCTTCTTGGCCCTCCCCGAGTTCCCGCTGAGATGCGGGCACCAGGAAGATGTCGACGCCGTGCTGAAGCACCGCGTTGACCTTCTGGGACAGCCCGCCGATCGGGCCGACGGACCCATCGAGTGCGATGGTGCCCGTCACGGCGATGTTCTTGCCGCCGGTGAGCTCCCCGGGTGTGAGTTCATCGATCAACGCCAGCGTGAACGCCAGCCCCGCCGATGGGCCACCGATCTGGCCGGTGTCGATGCTGACCTCAAACGGGAGGGTGACGACGCGAGTGTCGAACGGGCGAAACCCGACGATGGTGCGGTCGGGGTCGTCCGGCGATGCTGCGAGTTCGACGGTGACGTCGAGGATGCCCTCGTCGGGTCGGCGGATCTGGAGGTCGATCATGTCGCCGGGCTCTTTGCCGTCGAGTACCGCCGAGAGGTCTTCGACCGAATTGAGCGCGACGCCTTCTGCCTCGAGGATCGTGTCAGACGGGTCGATGGCGAGGTCGGACGGGAAGTACTCGGCACACAGCCCGTCGTCGCCGACGGTTGCGCAGAGCACCTCCTGCACCACGACTTCGCCAAGACTGATCTCTGGCTCGTACCCCGCAGCTGACAGGGCAACGAACTGTGCCTCCTGCGACGCCGTGCGCATCTGCTGCAGCGCAGCCTCGCGCCGCTGCGACGGAGTTCGAACGCCGTACTTGTCTTCCTCGGTCAGCAAGTCGATCGCCGGGTCACCACGTCCGGCGAACCAGCCGAGCAGCGACTGTTCCGGCGCACTGACCGTGACGAAGAAGAAGTCACCCTCGGGGTCGAAGCGTTCGACGTCGTCGGGCAGATCACCGAAGACGACGCGATCATTCACTGACTCAGCCGAGGCGGGAACCTGAGCGAACGGCGCCTCCTGCAATTCCATCAGCCGCCGATTTTCTTTCTCAGCCGCAACCGTCGCAGGGATCAATGACGAAGCGGAGATTCCGAGCAACCCCAGCAGGCCGACAACCGCTGGCAGCCATCCCCACCGCGAGCCTGGCTTGGTGCTGCCGGGACTGGCCAGTGCCGTTGCGGGCTGCGGAGGGTTGGGTACCGTGTTGTTCGTCGTGTCAGTCACAGATCTCACCACTCAGGCCGGTTGGATGGTCGCACTCGCCATGGCGGCGTTGGTTGCTACTGGGTGGCGCAAGACTGCCAGAGCGACGGCCCGAACACCACGCAGGGAGCCGGTTGTTCGCAGAAAATGGGTGCCGATCGGTATTGCTGAGACCACCGTGCCCCTGTATCGCAGGCCCAACGTGCTGCGCCGCGTCTGGGCCGTTGTGGCGAGTTCGGGTATCGCGATCATCATCGGCGCAGTGCTCGCCATCATCATCGCGTTCGGGGTTGCCTTCGCCGTGATCACTCTCACCGACCTGCTCAAGCAGTGACCAACCCCGACCGCCGCGCGGTCGCGATTGCCGGCCACACCGGTGACGCCGCCGTCGCGACAGCAGGCCTCACGGGCGACGCTGTCGTTCGGGCAACGGCCCTCGGAGCGCTCGAACGGCTCGGCGAGTTGACCGACCAACAGATCGTCACGGCGCTCGGCGACGACGACGTTCGGGTCCGCCGACGTGCCGCCGAGGTTGCGGCGACGCACCCTGCGGTCGATCTACTCCCGACGCTCGACGACGCCGATCCGAATGTGGTGGAGACGGCGGCGTGGGCGTGTGGAGAGCACGAGTCGAATCGCCCCGAGCTGGTCAACCGCCTGATCGAACTCGCTGCCGATGCCGCCGAGCCACTCGTCCGCGAGGCGGCTGTCGCCGCGCTGGGGGCCATCGGTGATCCAACCGCGATCGACGTGATCATCGCGGCAACCTCCGACAAGCCGGCGGTTCGCCGCCGCGCGGTGCTGGCGCTCGCGCCGTTCGAGGGCGACCACGTCGACGCCGCGATTGATCGGGCGTTGGAAGATCGCGACTGGCAAGTCCGCCAAGCCGCCGAAGACCTCCGCCGCGCCCAATCCTGAGGGCCGTCAGAACTTGTAGCGGTAGACGTTGGTCTGTCGGGCTTCGAACCCGATGCGTTGATAGAGACGGTTCGCTGCTTCCCGGGACGGGCGGCTGGTGAGGCTCACGTCCTTGGCGCCTCGCAATTGAGCTTCGGCGAGCGCCGCTTCGTTCAGGAGGCGGCCGACCCCATGCCCACGCGCTGCGTCGTCGACGACCACGTCTTCAATCCATGCCTTCAGACCGGTGGGAATCCGGTAGAACGCCAGCGTCAGGCTGCCGACGATGGCGCCGCCGACACGGGCGATGAACAGCACCGTGTCGTCGCCTTCGACGAGCACTCGCAACTGGTCGGCGTCAGGGGGCGGCGAGGATTGCGACAGTTGCGGAATCAGGTACGCGAACGCCGCGACCAACTCATCGTCGACCACCGTTGCCTCG
>JAJCXU010000643.1 GCA_029263275.1 Ilumatobacter sp. | reverse complement strand
ATCGACGTGGTCGTGGTGGTCGGCGCTGGGGCAGACACAATCACCAGCGGCAGTGCGTCGACGAACTCCCATCCGCCTTCGCGCGCGGCGTACACGATCAGCTTGTAGGTGTGGCCGCTGAGGCCCGGCGTGAGCTTCGCGCTCGTCACGATCGCTCCGCTCTTGTACACATGCGTCCTGGCGACAGAAGCTGTGCCTCCGTCCTCATAGACCAACACCAGCGTCTCAATGTTGCCCGCCCAGAACGCGAGCTCGATCGCCCCGGCGGCATCAGGCGTCGGCGTCGCGGTCGACACCCAGGAGCCGATGCCGGTCACGGGATCGGTCACCAACTGATGCGTTGCGACCGATGGAAACGTCCCATCGCCGACCGTGCCGGCCATCATCTCCTCGTAGCGAGTCCCAATCAGGCCCCAGTCCCACATCGCGGTCTTGGCGGCGAATCCGATTGCATCGAAAGGCACCGAAGGGCTCTTGGCCGAGAGCGAGCTGGTGTACTGCTGGAACTGTTCGGTCGTGGTGTCGAAGCGCAGCGACCGATGAGAGTACGGAGCGTTCGGGTCGGCGACCCAGATCTCAGCACCCTGGGTGGGCTTGTCGTCGTCGTCGACAATTGGGCCGACGGTCGCAGCATACGCGATGATCGCATGCCCACCATCGGCGGCCTGTCTGCCCATGGTCACGTATTGGGGTTCACCGGTGAGATACATCGCGTAGCGGAACGCCTCGAATTGCCACCGGTCGTAGCCGTCGTAGCGGAGCTCGCGGAACCAGTCCCATGCGGTGGGCGACCCGACCCACTCGGGGCCCGTCGCGGGGTCTCGCTTGGCGGTGGCCCAATTGCCGTCCTTCTGAACCATCGACGCGAAACGGACAGCGTGGGCATCGTCGTAGTCGAAGCCCACGGTCGCTGCTCCATGTGGGTAGTCGAACTGGTTGAACAGCGGGGCCTCGTCCTTGTCCTTGTACCGCTCGAGGTAGTACCACATGCTCGACACGCTCATCCCGGCGCAGATACCTCCCGGCGAAATCCAGCTCCCGCGATTGACGAACTGCCAGTTGTCGCGGGCCACCTCGTATCCGGTGTAGATCTCATCGGGGAGAGCAGCAGGATCGAACGCCGAGACGAACCAGTCGGAGAAGTGCCTGGTGAGCACCTCGACACCAGATGCGGCACCTGCAGTGGGTATGCCCTCGAGCCCTCCGCTCTCGTCGACGTAGAGGCCGAGTGCGAACTGGTCGTCGGCGAGTTCGACCGGCACCGCCACAGTGATCACGTCGTCGGCGTACGAACCGTCGCCCAGCTCGATGCGAATGGCGGGCGTCACCGGGTCCACCGAGGCGCCCCAGGTGTGCGAGATGATCGGCGCGTGTTCGACGGTGAGCGGAGTGTCGTCCGGGACGGCGGCCTCGGGCAGCGAGATCGTCAATCCGGCGAGCTCACCCTCAGTCACGACGATGTCGCCCCCGCCCGCACCGACCGTGGTGCTGATGTCCATGGCGAATGGCCCGAGTTCCCAGTCGCCGACGACTGCGACGGCGGCCGTTGCCTCGGAGGGTGCCTCACTTTGCCGTCCGCCGGCGAGCACCCCTGCGGTTGCACCGACGGCGACGACCGCGAAGCCAGCGACCAAACGGGCGGTATCCATCGAGAGCACCTCCTCTCGCGTGCACGGTAGGGCCGTTCACCGGAGCGCGACCAGAGCCGTTCGGCCCTTCGGGCGAGTGGCGTGAAGAGAGCGCGCCGAGTTCGGGGCGACCTGGTCAGGCGTCGACGGATATCAGACGGTGGTCGGAGTTGTTGAACGCGACCGGACCATCGGCAGTCGCGGCGGCGATGTCTTCGAGACGCATGCCCCACTTGCCAGGGATGTAGATGCCGGGCTCGATGCTGAACGCGTGCCCTGCTTCGAGTGGCAACGTGTTGCCTTCGACGATGTAGGGGTCTTCGTGCGCTTCAAGGCCGATGCCATGACCAGTGCGATGGATGAAGTACTCGCCGTATCCCGCGTCGTCGATCACCTTGCGGCAGGCCCAGTCGACGTCTTCGCACGGGGTCCCGACCGTTGCTGCGGCAACGCCGGCCGCCTGCGCTTCGAACAGGACGTCGTAGGCCTCGGCGACGTCACCCGGGATCTCGCCCGTGAACACACAGCGCGTCGTGTCGGAGCAGTAGCCGTTCATCGTGCCGCCGAAGTCGGTCAGCACGATCTCGCCCGGCTGGATGACGCGGTCGCTTGCGTGATGGTGTGGGCTCGACGCGTTCTCCCCCGCCGCCACGATGGCGAAGTTCACGACCTGGTGGCCTTCCTCGATGATCCGGCGACCGAGATGCGCCGAGACCTCAGCCTCGGTGCGACCGACCAGCGGAATCTCGCCGCGCTGGAGCTCACCGGCAATCTTGTCGACGGCAGCACCCGCCGCCGCCAGTGCGTCAAGTTCGGCCTGGTCCTTACTCATCCGGAGCGGGCCGACGACATCGACGGCTCGCGTGAACTGGGCGTTCGGCAGGTGCGGCAGCAGCTCGACGAGGAATCGCGACCACATCTGGTCGCCCACCGCAATGCGCTTGGCGCCGGACGTGAGCCGTCCAACGATCTCGGTTGGGTCTTCGGTCTCCCCCCACGGGAGAAGTTCGAACACCCCACGTTGCGGCTCGACGCGGGCGGCCTCGAGGCCCGGAATCAGTAGCGTCGGATCGCCCTCGCGCTGAACGACGAGCATCGTCAGCCGCTCGAGCGGCATTGCGGTGTAGCCCGTCATGTACGGCAGATCGTGGCCGACAGAGAGCATGACGGCATCGACCTGCTGGTCGACCATCGCCGATCTCACTCGGGCGAGCCGATCGACGTAGACGGACGTGTCGAGGGTTGCGCTGGTCACGGCCACAGTCTGCCAGCCGCCTCCGTCTGCGTCACTCCGTCAGTACACGAGTGACCCCATGGTCAGTCGATGATCGCGCAGCCAGCGCTCGCGATGGCGAGGTCGTTGCAGATCGTCGCTCGGCTGATCTTCCAGACGCCATCGATGCGTGCCGCTTCACCCACACGACGATCGAACCGATATGCGTCGGAATGAACCGAATAGCGGAACGACGCAGTGTCGGGAGAGGTGAAGACGACCTCCTCGACAATGGCGATCGCCGACGCCGCTTCATCGCCGTACGCCGAATCCTCGAACTGAGCAAGGGCGTCGGCAACTCCAGTCGGGTCGTCGATGAAGTCAAGGCGGTCCAGGAGCGCTCCCGAGCCGTACATCGATTCCATCAGCGTGGTGACCTCGACGCGGGCAATATCAACATCAGCGGGCTGTTCACCGGGGTCAGGCAACTGGCCTGCGAGGTCGAACTCGCCGCACGGATTCAACGGGTTGCACTGCAACTTCTCGAAGAACGAGTTCTGCAGGACTTGCCATTCGGCCATCGCTTGATTGAAATCAACACCGTCTGCGAGCGGTGGTTCGAGATTCGGTGTGTTCTCGTCCCCGTCGCAGTAGCCGCCCGCCAGCGAGAGGTCCTGGCAGATGGTCTGGCGGGTGATCTGCCACACCTCACCGTTGTAGATCGCCTGGCCGAAGCGATGCCCGAATGTGCCGGAGGGGGCGTCAATCGTGTATTCGAACCAGGCGGTCTCGGCGTCGGTGAAGACCACCCCGTCGATGGTGTAGGCGGCACCTGCGGCAGACTCGGCGTACCCGCCAGCTTCCATCTGCGCCCGCGCCTCAGTCACCCCCGTGTCGTCGGTGAGGATGTCTTCGGGCTTTTCAATGTCGGACCGATCGACGAGGATCGCATGACGCTCCCGTACGGCGGCCTCAGCAGCGACGACATCTACGGGCTGTTCAGCGCCGGCTTCGGGCAGTTCCTGACCGGGGATCGGAGGTGCAATGCACCCAGTGGTGGCGAGTTGCTGGCCGTAGTACTGCCCGTAGACCGGGAATGTCCGCAACTCCGACTCGCCGTCTTCGGTGTCGACGGCCATCGTCAGCAACGGTCCTGTCTCGCCTCCCTCGAATGCTCCATCGCCGAAGCCTGCCATCTCGATGACGGCGACTCCGTCGATGAACTCGGCCCGATCGTGGACCTCGGTCCCATGGGTGAGCGTCACCTCTCGGGCGGCGAGATCCGTCCGCACGATGAGGTTGGACGCAGTTGCGGTGTAGTACTCGTCGATCGCTATCTCCTGTGTTGGGTCGAGCGCCCGCCATTGCCGCACAGTCCACGACGACAGCCACTGCGGCGGTCCATCGGGGCTCCCGATGAAGATGGCATCGCCTCCGAGACACGCGTCCTGGGTTCCGGTCGGGAGGTCCCATTCAATACCGAACAACTCGCCGTATGGCACGTTGCTCCGGAGAACCCGGACGTCAGTGCCGCTCGGTGTTTCGCGGCGATAGATCTCGGTGGACTGCTCGATGTACGGCTCGGCTGGGTCGGGCGCATTCGGGTCATACTGGTACGGATCGGGGTAGAGACCGCTCGAGTCCACCTCGACCTCAACCGAACCGACAGCCACCGTCTCGGCCGGTGTGTCCTCGTTGACCGGCACGGTGTCGGCAGTTGCGTTTGCACCGTCGTCGGAGGGCGCCAGCGTCGTGAGCGGCACGACCACGGGCTCGGGTTGGGCTTCTGGCAGTTCGTTGGTGTCGCGGTTCGCGACGAGCACGACACCACCCACACCGAGGGCGACAACCGCTGCTGCGCCAGCGACACCTATTGTGCGCTGACGCCGGCGAGATCGACCCGCGCCGACGAGCACAGCATCGAGGTCAGGCGTCGCGGTCACCGCGTCCGCTGCGGCGTTGAGTCGCTCAGTCAGTTCGGGATCGACAGGTTCCATCAGTTCACTCCACTCAGTTCGTTCCTCATCACAGCGAGACCTCGTGAGATCAGCGATCCGACCGTTCCCGGCCGGCACCGCAGGATCTCGGCGATCTCCGCCTCGCTCCGCTGTTCGTAGAAACGCAGCACGATTGCGGCGCGTTGGCGTGTGTTCAGACGTGCCAACACGTCGTTCAGTTCCTCGGGGGCCTGCTCAGTGACCGGCTCAGCCGCACTCGAACGGCCACGCCGACGGCGCTCCCAGCGAGCCCGGCTCCGACAGCCATTGACGACGCTGGTCCGTAGGTACGCCTTCGGGTGGTCAACACCTACCCACTTCACGTGCAACTTGACGAAAGCGTCCTGCACGATGTCGCGCGCGACATCGGCATTGCCGGTCATCAGGGTGGCAAACCTCACCATCGGCAGAAACTGGTCTGCATAGAGCTCCTCGAAGCTCACCGACGCGACGGTCATTTCGATGTTCCCGTCGTCGGGGCTGCGCGAAGTCAACGCGCGCTCGAGTTGTGCTGTGTTGGCCATCTCAGAGTGAGACGCCTGACCTCGTCGATTCCTTGCAGGAAGATTGACGCCATCGCCACATCCTTCCGCGATCCGCGCAAGAAATCTCAGACCACTGTCCGATTCGTCCGCTCCCGGTCGTCATCTCTGTGACAATCACGAACACCCTCATCAACACCCACCACCCACCACCCACCACCCAC
>JAJCXU010000642.1 GCA_029263275.1 Ilumatobacter sp. | reverse complement strand
CGGTGCAGCCCGATCATTCCGGAAGACCTGCAGGAGGCCGAACGAGATGACCGCTCGGCCGACCAGCATCGCCACGATCGCGACCGCTGTTGCGGTGAGCGTGCGACCCTTGAGTTCGGTGATGTCGAATTCGAGCCCGATCACGAGGAAGAGCGCCGAGTTCGCCAGGAAGGCAAGCACTTCCCAGAACTCGAGGAGGGCAATCCTCGACGAGGCGGATGTGGCGAAACGAGTTCCGTAGTTGCCAATCAGCAGGCCGGCGGCCACGACAGCGATGACGCCGGAGCCGTGCAAGCGGTCGGCGAGAAGGTACGCGCCGTATGCCGTGACCAGGGAGAGCATGATCTCGACGAGGTGATCGTCGAGGGTTGCCATCAGCCGGTGAGCGACGAAGCCCACGAGGGCACCGGCGCCGACACCGATGACGACCTCTTGTCCGAACTCGGCGAGCGCGTCCTGCAGCGTGACGGTCTCCTCGCCGAAGGCCACTTCGACAGCGATCAGATACAGCACGATGGCGAGCGCGTCGTTGAAGATCGACTCCCCTTCCATCAACGTCCGTAGCCCGGTGCCGACGCCGTGCTCTTTGAACACGGCGAGCACACTGACCGGGTCGGTCGCCGCGAGCATCACGGCGAGCACGACCGCCAACTTCGCCGACATGCCGGGGAGGCCAACGAGCGGAACAGCGATGAAGAGCGCGGAGATCGCCGTGCCGACGAACGCCAACGTGGCCACTTGTTTCCATCGCAAGACCAGATCGTCGAGGTCCATGTTGATCGTGCCCTCGAAGAGCAGGGGCGGGAGGAACACGAGCAGGATCAGATCCGTGGTCAGGTTGATCTCATCGAAGGCGTGTGCGAGCCCGAGGAGGAACCCGGCCACGACCAGCGCGACGGTGTAGGGAATGCGGAGCCGAGTGACGGCGATACCGACCAGTGCGGCGACGAGCATCAGCCCGACGATGATCGTCTCGGTGATCTCGATGTTGCTGGACCCGGCAGCCTCAGCGACGAGGCGCACGTGGACTGCCATGCCGCACGATACCCCAGCCAGGCCCCAGCCCAGCCAGCCTCAGAGGGTCTTGACGTCGATGATGCCCGGGGCGTTGCGGAGCTGATCGAGCGTGTCGCTCGGAATGGCTGCGGTCGGAGCAATCAGCATCACGGCTGTGCCGCCGCCGTCGACGCGAGCGACATCCATGTCAGCGATGTTGACCTCGGCATTGCCGAGCACCGTGCCGACCGTGCCGATGACGCCGGGACGGTCGTCGTTGCTGATGACGACCATGTGATCGGCTGGCGGGACGTCGAACGGTGTGCCGTCGATGTTGACGATGCGCTGCTCGCTGCGCGGCCCCGAGAGCGTTCCGGAGATCGAATGGTCGCCGCCGCGCAGCGTCAGCAGGTTGACGTAGTCAGCAGCGGTGGCGCAGTTGACGTCGCGAACCTCGACGCCGTGGTCTTTCGCGAGCTGTGGTGCGTTGACGTAGGTGACTGGCTCGTCAGAGATTGCCCCGAAGAAGCCCTTGAGGGCGGCCAATTCGATGATGCGCGTGTCGTAACCGGCGATCTCGCCTTCGGTACAGATCTCGAGCGTGTCGGGCAGTGAACCGTTGAGCGCGACGAACAGGCCACCGAGGCGCTCGGCGAGCGGGAGGTAGGGACGCAGCGTCTCGTTGGCCTCGGCCGCGTCGACGTTGACCGCGAACGGAACGAAGTCGCCAGCGAGGGCCAGCTCGACCATGGTGGCGATGGTGTCGCCAGCCTTGTCTTGTGCCTCGTTGGTGCTGGCACCGAGGTGCGGTGTGACGACGATGCTGTCGAGTTCGAACAGCGGCGATTCGGTCATCGGCTCGGTCGAGAACACGTCGATTGCAGCGCCAGCGATGACGCCGTCGCGCACGCAGTCGGCAAGGTCTTGCTCGTGCACGATGCCGCCGCGCGCCACGTTGATGACCCGCAGGGCCGGCTTGGCCTTGAGCAGCAGGTCGCGGTTGATCAGGCCCAGCGTCTCGGGCGTCTTCGGCAGGTGCACCGTGAGGAAGTCTGATTCGGTGACCAGCTGATCAAGCTCCAGCAGTTCGACGCCCATCTTCTTCGCCCGGTCTTCGGAGACGAAGGGGTCATAGGCCACGATGCGCATCCCGAACGCGCGGGCACGGTCGGCGACGAGCTTGCCGATACGGCCGAGGCCGACGACACCGAGGGTCTTGTCGACCAGTTCGACGCCGGTCCACCGGCTGCGTTCCCAGCGGCCCTCGACCAGCGCTGCATGCGCCTGCGGCACGTTGCGCGCCTGGGCCAGGAGCAGTGCCATCGTGTGTTCGGCAGCCGAGACGATGTTGCTCTGCGGTGCGTTGACCACCATGACGCCCTGCTTGGTCGCTGCGCCGACGTCGACGTTGTCGAGACCGATACCGGCTCGCCCGACCACCATCAGGTCAGAGGCTGCCGCGAGCAGGTCGGCGTCGACCTGGGTGGCGGAACGAATGATGAGCGCAGCGGCACCCGGAACGATCGACAACAGCTCCTCGGCGGACTTGCCGACCTGGATGTCGACCTCGTGGCCGGCTTGACGCAGGCGTTCGAGCCCTCCGTCGGCGATTTCTTCAGTGACCAAGATGCGAGCCATCCGATATGGCTATCGCCATTCCCGACCAGGTCACACACAATTTGACGAGACGTTCAGGCGCTCCAGCTCCAGCGGTGAGAACTACGGTCGGATTCGTGACAAACGAGCCCACGAAGCCAGTTGACCTGACAGCGGTCGAGCACTGGTTCGTCCTGCGTGGTGTCCCGCACTTCGTCGAGAGCAAGACCGACGGCTCGATGCTCGACGCCTGGACACGGGCACTACCGCTCCTCGTCATCGCGTACTTGCTGCGTGGCTTCAATGCGCTCAACCTTGCCGAATGGTCAGCCCTGCGCAACCTCGGTGTCAGCGTCGCCGTGCTGGCCATGCTGCTCGCCGCGTGGGTGCTCTCGAACCGGCTCCGCGGCGTGGCCTCGTTCGCCCGTCCCACCGACATCGACGCCCCCGAACTCCTGCTCTTCCTGCTCGGACCCGCCATCCCGATTCTTGCCTTCGAGCAACTCGGCGAC
>JAJCXU010000641.1 GCA_029263275.1 Ilumatobacter sp. | reverse complement strand
TGAGCTGGTCCGCAATTCGGAGCCGAGGATGTCGATGTGGCTGACGATCTTGTCGGCGTCGTTCGTGATGGTCCGATACTTGTATTCGCCGCGGATGACACCCCAGCCATCGACGATTGCGTAGCTGGGCTGGAAGTTGTCGCTGTCAACAGGTCGTCGAAAGCCGAGGCCGACAACGTTCTCGACCTGCTCACTCGTCCCTCCCACCCAGTACCAGGAGCCGTCGTCGGCGCCGGCTGCCGTGGCAGCGCTGGCGAGCGCGTCGGTGCCCGGGGCATCCTCGAGCGCCACGGTCACGAGCCGAAAATCGGTGTCGCCGAGGTCAACGTCGGAACGGACTCGGTCGAGCACCTCGCGCATCGTCGCATCGACCTCGTCGCACGACTCTCCGCAGCCGAGCGGAGCAAACGTGTACAGGGTGATGGTGCCGCGGCCGTCTTCGCTCGTGACGACCTCGCCGGTCTGGTCGGTCAGGGCGTAGCCGGGCGACAAGCGGATTCGGGGCAATACCTTGATTGGCTTGAACAGCGCAAACGCCATTGCCCCGGCGATGAGCACGGCGAAGCAGCAAGTGAGGACTTTTGCCCATCTCGGCACACGCAGCTCGTCATTATCGTTGAGTTGGTGCCCCACATGACTCGGACGTTGCGCCACGTCGTTGGCCCCTTGCTCGTCGCTCTGATCTCGCTCGCTGGCTGCGCGTTCCCCGGTGACGGCATTCGAGACGAGGAGGGCATCCTCGGCACCTACACCGTCAACGGTGTCGACCCCGTCGGAGTCGAGTACTCCGGCACGGTGACCATCGTCGACGCCGACGGGCCGGGGGAGTACGTCGTCGAGTGGATCATCACCGGCACCATCCAGCAGGGCACCGGTCGGCTCGACGGAGACCGGTTCGAGGTCGACTGGGAAACGGTCACCAGCGCCCGCGGCGAGTCCGCTGGAAGCGCGTCGTACATCGTCGACAGCGAGGGCGTCCTCCGTGGGACGCGCTTGGTCGACGGTGTCGAGACGGTCGGGACCGAGGAGATCTTCCCCGAGGCGTGAGCGTCGGCTGAGTCGATCGGGCAACGTCATCAGTCGGCGTCCTGACTCGAGCCACCGTCACGGAGCGTCAGGAGGTACTCGATGAGCGCATCGACGTCGTCGTCGCTGAGGCGCTCCCGATAGGTCGGCAGCATCTGGCCTGCCCGGTACCCGTCGACGATGAAGGCGTCGGGATCGAGGACCGACTCGCGGAGGTATGCCTCAGCGTCGAGACCAGCGACCTGAACGGCGGCACGATCACCGACCCCCGCGAGGGACGGACCGACGAGGTCGTCGTCGGGGCGAGTCGAATGGCAGACGCCACAGCCGCCCAGATTGCGCTCGCTGAAGACTCGCCGGCCCTCGGCTGCGCCGGGTGGGGGTGGGACATCGGTGGCTTCGACCAGAAAACGTTGGCCTGCTTCGAGCGAGACAGCACCGGCAAACAGCTCCGTGTTGGTGGAACCTTCGACGAGGGAGATCCCCAGATCGGAGTCGCCAGGATCGACGCTGACATCGACGATGCCAATGGCGGTCCGCCCACTCATCACCACGGTCTCGCGGGCGACTTCTTCCGCACCGGAACGGATGATGACCGTGACGTCGTCGCCCGTGGCGCCCGTAGGGGCTGGCTGCCCCTCGAGTTGGAAGCCGGGGGTGTGGTCGACCACGACACGGACGGCGGCTTCATCGTTCGCGCCGCCGAACGGTGCCTGCGTAGCAAACGCAACTGCACCAACCGATGCAGCGACGACGCCTGCCGCAACGACAAGGCGGCGCCCCGTGGGTGGCGCGTCGTCAGCAACTGCAGCATGAGCGTTGGGATGGGCGACAGCGTCGGCGAACTCAGTAGGGGCGACCCAGTCTTCGGTGGCCAGTCCAGACCACTTGCCCGCGATGTGTGGCGCTCGGGTGCCGGACAGACGCTCGTCGAGCACCGTGTTGCCCCAGCCGTACGCACAGTCGCCCGGCGCACACCCGACGGCCTGCACGCTCGCTGCGCCGGCCTGGAGCAAGGAACTGACCGCATTGTGGTGGATCATGCCCGAACAGGAGACCTCGATCACGATCCGATCGGCATCGTCATCGAGCGACGACATGCGGACGTGGCGGGAGCATGCAAGGACGACATCTTTGCCGTCGGGGTCGACGGTCGGCATCGCGTCGAAGCCAGGAAGCACCATCGCCCCAAACGAGCATGAGCCGATGCAGATCCCGCACCCGACGCAGGCTTCGGGATCGACGACCGCCAGCGGACGCCGCGGTTGCGTGCCGTGTTCATCGTCGCTTGTCGATTGTTCGACCATCGACAGGGCGGTGTACGGGCAGTCGACGACGCACAGCTCGCAGCCGGTGCACGCGTCGTCGGTGATCTCGACGACGGGAGTCGGGCGCGACCACAGATGCGGGGCAAGCATCGCCAACGTGACGCCGATTGCGCCGATGGCCAGCACGGGCCAACCCCATCCGCCGAGCAACGGAGGCAGCAGGAACAGCACGAACGGGTCGAGTGGCATCTTCTCCACCAGTCGGCCGGGGTCAGCGGGGCCGAGCAGTTCGGCAGGGAACACAGCCGAGACGACGACGAGTGACCCGAACATGATCGCCATCCAATGGCGGGGCGGCAGGAGACGGAGACGCGTGTGGCGGACGTGGCGCCACAGGAAGTATCCGATGACGGCGGTGAGTGCCAGGTGTGACAACCAGATGAAGAACAGGAACGACCATCCGCTCCCTGCGCCCGAGCCGATGACGTCGCGGACGAGGAAGGCCGAGACCCAACCGACCCCGCCGAAGAGTTCATTCGTGGCCTCATTCAGCGCCTGTGCTCGTCGGTCCCACACCAACCAGTAGCCGGTGACGCCGGCGAGCCAGACGATGAGCAACGAGGCCATTCCGGTGGTCCACCGCCAGCGGCGCGGGCCGCGGAACCGGCCCGCCACAAAAATCCGCCAGGCATGGACGAGCGTGGTCAGCACGAGCCCGGCGGACGCATACCGGTGAATCGTGCGAACCACCGTCTGGATCTGATGCTCTTTCATCCGCCGCACCGACTCGTATGACGCGGCGAATCCGAACTGGAAGAACAGCGTGATGTAGATGCCGCTGGCGATGACGACGATCAGCAAGAAGATGCTGATCGTGCCAGCGTGGGGGAGAGGGTTGAGTCGATTCGATCGGACCAGCCGACGAATCGGAGTCTCGGCTCGATATGTCGCTCGTTCGAGCGTCGAGACGAGACCCCGATCGTCGCTCCCCCGGGTCACCACGGCGTGAAGTCGGTACCCGGCGAGTTGAGGTTCATGTTGGTGATCATGTCGAAGAGTTGCGGACCGTAGGCGAGCACGACCAGGACGCCGGCGACGATGAGCCACGGCTTGAAACGGTCGAGCCACACCGGCGTCAACTGCGGGTGACGCAGCGATTCAGCGATGGGCGCCTGAGGCACTTCTTCTGGCGGCACGGAAGGACCGCGCACCGTCTTGTACATGATGAGGAGGAACAGGAGCACGGAGACCAGCAAGATCGCTCCACCGATCGACACACGCAGCAGGTGGCCGTTCCACTCCTCGGGCACATACAGCGCATCGCCGAGCGGCGTGCGGCGCGGTGCGCCCAAGAGGCCGAGCATGTGCATCGCGTTCGAGAAGATGATCATCCCGACGAACCAGGTCCAGGCCTGGGCGAGGGCCACCCTTCGACCCCAGAGTGCCTTGCCCGTGAGCATCGGCACCATCCAATAGGTGATGCCGATGAACGACAGCGTCACGGCCGTGGCGACGGTCAAGTGGAAGTGCCCTGGGACCCACGCGGTGTTGTGGATCACGAGGTTGATGTTGTACGACGCGTTGGTCAAGCCGCCGATGCCGCCGAACGCAAACAGAATCGCAGCGAGCAGCTGTGCGGCGACCGAGGGGTCGTCCCACGGCAGCGCTCGCACCCACCCGATCAAACCCGTGCCGCCTCGCTTGCGGGCCGCATACTCGAGTGATGCGATCACGGTGAAGGCGGTGAGCATCGACGGGAAGAACACCGAATACGTCAAGACCGCATGGATCCATTTCCAGGCTTGGGGGATACCCGGGTCGAGGAACTGATGGTGGAAGCCAACCGGCACGGACACGATCAGGAACATCCAGAACGCCAGGCGAGCGAGTGAGTCGGAGAACAGCTTGCCGCCTGCCTGTTTCGGCAACATGCCGTACCACGAGATGTACGCAGGGAGGAGCCAGAAATACACGAGCGGGTGACCGGTGAACCAGAAGTAGGTGCGAGCCAACTCCGGGTCGGTTCCGTCAGTGAACCCCCAGGCCCATGGCAGCAGCATGGTGAGGATCTCGACAGCAACGCCGAGCGTGGCGATCTGCCACATCGCGGCATTGACGATGCCACCGAACGCGATGAACGGTGAGCGCACACCCTTGTGGGTCTTGCGCCATTCGTGCAGCGTCATGTAGAAGCCGAGTCCTTCGATCCAGCTCCCGACGACGACGAGGGCCAAGCCGAGGTAGAACGCCCAGCTCGCCTTGAGCGGCGGGTAGAAGGTGTAGAGGACGGTTGCCTTGTTGAGCAGCAGCGGGGCGGCGGTCATCAGGAGACCGATGACCATGGTCCAGAAGCCGATCACGTTGATGATCGGCTTGACCAGCGGGCGACCGAGGCCCTTGATCGTCGTGAAGTTGGTGAACCCGACGATGAAGAAGGTCGTCCATACCAGTGCATTGAGCACGCCGTGCAAGGTGAGGCCCTGGTAGTAGCTCTTGAATAGCGGCTCGATGTACGGATAGAGATCGAGGCCAGAGAATTCGAACGCCTGCAACGGGCCGAACATGCTGCCGATGCCGAGCGCCACGATGGCGACGAAGAGGTGGCCGCCGATGAACCGGCGCTCCCACTGTGTGAGCTCGTAAGCCGGTTCGATGGCGACGCGAGTCGCCGGATCGGTGAGGGTCATTGGCCGTCCTCGGTCGTTGTGGCGTCGGTGGTTTCAGGGTCGTCGTCGACCGGTGTTTCGTCCGTGTCAGCCTCGGCGGCGTTCATCTCGGCATAGTCGGCCTCGGAGACGATCTTGATCGTTCCGAACATCGCGGCGTGGCCCCGTCCGCAGTATTCGGTGCAGATGTAGGGGAATTCTCCGACCTCGTCGAAGGTGAATTCGAGCTTCGACACCTGGCCCGGCACGACCATCATGTTGATGTTGGTGTCGGTGACCTTCAGGCCATGCTGGAGGTCAGGGGACGTGACGTAGATCTTGATCTCAGCGCCGACCGGCAACACGATCTCACGAGGTGAGAAGCTCCAGGTCTGAGCGAGCACGTAGGCCTCGAACTGCCCAGGCGCGACCTCGGTCACACCCGGCTCGGCCCACGGGCCTTCTTCGAGGACGGTGCGCGGGTCCACCTGGCCGTCGTCGCCCGGGAGTTGATACCCGGCCGCGAACCCGGCGACGGTGACGGCGGCG
>JAJCXU010000640.1 GCA_029263275.1 Ilumatobacter sp. | reverse complement strand
GATCCGTCGCCGTTGGCCACCCGACAGTGTGCTGATCGGCTGGTCGAGGCGCTCGTCCTCGATGCCGAGACCCGATGCCATCTGGCGCGCCTCGCTCTCGGCGGAGTAGCCCCCGTTGGTCCGGAACGACTCTTCGGCGTTGATGTAACGGGTGACATTGCGTTCGTCGGGATTCTCCTCCATCGCAATGCGGAGCTTCTCGATCTTGATCATCTCGTCGTCGATACCGCGGCCAGAGAGGATGTGAGTGACACAGCTCCGCCCGTCGAGCGCCGTGTCGATCTTCGGGTCCTGCGGGAGGTAACCAAAGCCGCCCTTGCGCAACACGCTGCCGGTCTTCGGTTCGACAGCACCGCCGAGCACCTTGAACATCGATGTCTTGCCCGCACCGTTACGGCCGACGATGCCGACCTTGTCACGCGGCATCACGGTGAAGCTGGCGGAGTCGACGAGCAGCCGACCACCCACTTCCACCGAGATTGCCTGTGCTTGCAGCATGACCTCCAGGCTAGGAGCGCTGGAGCAAGCTACGGTCGGATCTCATGGAGTCTGCGGTGTCGCCTGTGGCACGCACCCATGGAGTGGTTCGGGCGTTTCACGACCCGATGCCCGCAGCGCTGCGGCCGTCGTTGTTGAGTCGGGCTGCAGCGGGCCCGCTCGCTTGCGCGATGTGCGCGGCGGGAACCGCTGCCTCCATCGTGGTCAATGACCCCGGCGACGGCGAAGGCGGTCTGTTCGCTTGCCCGATTCGCGCCGCCACGGGCCAGTGGTGCCCCGGCTGTGGGCTGACGCGAGCGACCCACCACCTCTTTCGGGGCAACGTCGCACAGGCGCTGTCGTTCAATCTGTTCGCTCCGCTGGTGCTCGCTGCATTGGTCGCGGTGTGGGCAGTGTGGCTCTGGGTCGCGACCGGACGGGGCGTGCCCGCGTGGGCAATGTCACTTCGAGTCCGCACCTACGCCGTTGCCGGAGTGGTGCTCGCACTGTTCACGGTCGTGCGCAACGTTGATGCGTACAGCGTGCTACGCGGAGGCTGACGCGACTCGCCCCGGATATCAGGGGGTGCCGTCGGTGCCGCCACCGCTCGCCGTGGTCGTGGTCGTGGTCGTGGTCGTGGTCCCGCCACCGGTCGTTGTTCCACCCGTCGTTCCACCACCGGTGGTCGTGCCACCCGTCGTCGTCCCACCGTCCGTCGTGCCGGTGTCAGTCGTTCCGCTCGTCGTCCCGCTGTCAGTCGTGCCACCATCGGTCGTCCCTGTGTCAGTCGTTCCACCCGTCGTCCCACCGTCCGTCGTGCCGGTGTCAGTGGTTCCGGTGTCGGTGGTTCCCGTGTCAGTTGCCCCGGTGTCAGTCGTTCCGCCGTCGGTCGTTCCAGTATCGGTGCCGCCATCAGTGCCCACGTCAGTACCTGAATCGGTGCCGGTGTCAGTCACGCCATCGGTGCCCGTGTCAGTGCCTGAATCGGTGCCGCCATCGTTGTCCGACCCGGTGGTGCCCCCACCGGTCGTGCCGTTGCCCGACGTGGTCGAGGAACCACCGCTGGTCGAGGATCCGCCACTCGTCGACGATCCGCTCGACGTCGATCCGCCGGTGTTGGGTGTTCCGTTCCCGTCCATGATTGCTGAGTCGTCGCGGAACTGCGATCGAATGCAACCGGCTTCGCCGGCCGGTGCTTCACCCAGCGCAGCAGCGGTGAGATCGACCAGCACTTGCTCACCCGCGTCATTCGGGTGCAGGCCGTCGGGGCGAAGCACCCCCGGCGTTCGGGCAGCGGTCGCCCAATCGATCAGCGTGATATTTGGGTAGTCAGCGACGAGGCCCTCGATCACTTCGGTCACGTCGGAGTAGTTGGTTCGGTATTCCGTGACCGTGTACAGCAACGTCGGACGAGGTGCGAGACGATCCAGAATCGTCCGCATC
Source organism: Ilumatobacter sp. (assembly GCA_029263275.1). Classification (GTDB taxonomy): domain Bacteria; phylum Actinomycetota; class Acidimicrobiia; order Acidimicrobiales; family Ilumatobacteraceae; genus Ilumatobacter_A. The sequence continues at coordinate 1,388 of JAJCXU010000640.1, read as the reverse complement.
TTCCTGTCGAAGTTGTCCTGGTTGCCGTCGTAGTTGCTGCCGAGAAACACTGCCGCGGCATCCCAGTCATCGTCGTCAGCGGCAACCGGCACGACTGAGGTCTCGGTTGGGTCCGCGGCCTCTTCGTCGGATTCGTCGGTCGACGGCTGCGGGACGAGTCGACGGACGACCTCGACACCGAAGTCGACGAACCGGCCAGCCTCCGCAGCGACTTCGACGGCCCAGCCGAGTGGCTCCAGACCGGCGCAGAGTTCGCCGCCGTAGCGGGTCTCGGCTCCGGCGAAGATCGAGTCGCCGATCATCAACAGACGATTGCCCCCGACTTGATCGCCGACCAGTTCGGCGACTTCTCCGTCGACGGTGAGCGGACGGGTGATCACGACCAGTGGCTCGATCACCGGTGGCGACGTGGCCGGAATGGTGGCCGGGAGCGAGCCGACGCCGGGAACGGTCGGACGCGGCGTCACTGGAGTGGGATCACTGCTGCCTGCAACAGATCCACCGCACGCGGCCAAAGCCGTGGCAAGGGCGATCCAGGGGCGGCGCATCTTCCTCATTGAATCGCAGATCCGGCTCGACCTGGCGTCGCCCGGCGAAAAAGAACCGACGCGATCCTCGCGGTGCCGGGCACCGCGAGGATCGCGTCGATTTCGTACGGAACGCCGGTCATGTGACCAGCAGCTCTGTGCTCAGTTGTTGGAGCGGAGCTGGTCGCGGATCTCGGTCAGCAGGTCGACCTCGCTCGGGCCGGACGCTTCCTCTTCTTCCTCCGGGCCCTTGGACTTGTTGTAGGCCTTGACGAGCAGGAACAGGATGAACGCGACCACGACGAAGCTGATCGCTGCGTCGATGACCAGGCCAATGCTGATCCGCGCGTCAGAGATGTCGAAGCCGATGTCCCGGTAGTCCGATTCTCCGAAGATTGCGGCGATGATCGGGTTGATGACGCCTTCGAGAATCGCGTCGACGATGCTCTTGAAATACAGGGCCATGATCAGGCCGACGGCGACGGTGACAACGTCGCCCTTGTTGATGAAGTCCTTGAACTCCGCGATCATGTTCTTCATGTGTCTTCTCCTGAATTGAGGTAGATGGGTCTTCCCGTTGCCAGCAGTGCAGCACATCGGAACCGTCATGGCGAGCAAACGCGTCCGGCTAATCTCGGGCCTCGATGGACGACGCACCGGAGACCCAATCGGCTGGCGCTCCCGTCGAGCCTGAGGATGACGAACCGTTACTGCTCGATCGCATCGATGCACTGCGGGTGTTGCGGGCATCGACGCCTGAGGAGAAGGGCGCGCTCCTCGAGGAGTTGGGCGGCCCCGGCAAGGTCGAGCAGGACATCGTCAACGAACTCTCGAAGGTCAAGCCGATCTGGCGGCCGCGTG
>JAJCXU010000639.1 GCA_029263275.1 Ilumatobacter sp. | reverse complement strand
CACGCGGCCGCCGAGACGACCTGCGTGCTGCCTTTGTCGCGTTGCTCGTACGTGAGGGCCGAGAATCGGTTGTCGAGGTCGGCGCAGGGCCGGGCACCGATGCAGCGGCCTTCATCGAGTCTGGCCTCACCTATGCCGGATTCGATCTCGCCGTCGGCAACGCCCGACTCGCGCATTCGGCAGGCCTCGCGATCGTGCCCGCCTCGCTCTTCGCCCCGCCGTTTCGACCGCAAGCGTTTGACGCCGGATGGACGATGAGCACGCTGCTCCACATCCCCGACGATCGGTTCGACCAAGCCGTCGCGGCCACGACGTCCATGCTCCAGGCAGGGTCACCACTGGCGATCGGACTGTGGGGCGGTGTCGACCGTGAGTTCACCAACGACGACGACCACTTTGATCCGCCACGATTTTTCAGCCTGCGATCCGATGATCGAGTGCAATCGATGCTCAGCGCGCACGGCGCTATCGAATTGTTTGAGTCGTGGCCGAATGATCGAAGCGACTGGTCGTATCAGTTCATCGTCCTGCGCGTCTGAGCCTCGAGCCAGTTTCGGTGTCTCGTCAGAGCGTCAACGTTCGCTGCACAGCGGACGTGACCGGGAGGCGCGTCTCGGACGACGGTGCTGCATATGCCATCAGCACCCCGACGGGAGTGTCAGACACGATGGCGAGCAGCACGATGGATGTCGATGACTCGATGAGGGCTGCTGGGTCCGCAGCACCAGAGCGATGTGGCCAGGTGACGTCAGCAAATGGTTCGTGCGCGCCGGCGTCTTCCTCGAACAGTTGCGACTCCAGCCGCACGACATCGAACACGTCGGTTGGCGTCGCGGGCCGGATGCGAACGTCTTCAGTCGTCATGGAGCGTCGATGCGACGGTCGTCAGCGGGGGAGAGGCCAGTGGTGGACCGCAACGACACGTCGCAAAGTGATCGGACCCGGGCGTCGGCATGCGAGAAGTCGAGGTTGCTGCCGAGGGTGGTCGGCACGGCGATGCAGCGCATTCCGGCGGCCTTCGCGGCAGCGACGCCATTCGGAGAGTCCTCGAGAGCGAGCGAGCGTCCCGGGTCGGCATCCACTGCGGCGCATGCGGCGAGGTAGACAGCAGGTTCCGGTTTGCCGGGCAAGCCGCCGCCTGCGCACGAGACCGCAGCGAATCGGTGCAGGAGGTCACGGGGTCCGAGGTGTTCTTCGATCCATTCGACGGGTGAGCTCGACGCGAGGGCGACCGCGATACCCATCTCGTCGGCTTCGTCGAGCAACGCAATCACGCCGGCCTGCACGTCGAGTTCTCTCAGGAGGGCGTCGCGGTGTGCCCGTCGACGAGCCTGGACGTCGGCGTCTGACTCTCTCCGGCCACGCGCGTCCGCCAGTCGGTCGAGCGGATTCAGGATCAGCGGATCGTCGTCAGCCCGGCCCAGCGACTGCGCCCACTCATCGATCGGGATCGGTTCGACTCCATAGTGCTCGAACGTCTGTCGCCAGGCTTCGTAGAGCGGCGTCTCGGTGTCGAGAATCAAGCCGTCGAAGTCGAAGACCACCGCGTCGAACATCGAGACACCATGTCACGCCGCGTCTCGTTTGTCGCAACGAGTTGTTGTATGCCGTGGTGTCGGACGCGGGTCAATATCTGCTCCCTCGCAGCCGCCGGAGGAACGCCTCGTGCTGACGATCCCACGACTCGCGTTGTTTGCGCATCACCTCTTCTCGCCCTGCCGCGATGATCCGATTCGTCTCCTCGTTCTGCTCCTTCATCTTCTTCGCCTGGTCCGCAGCCCGGCGAGCGTCGCCAGGTTTGGCAAACATGGCCGCGAAGCCAGTCGGTTGGGGAAGTCCGGCGTCACTCCACTCCTTCGCCTCGCGATCCAAGCTCTCCTTTCGGGACATCATCGGACCGCGAAGACGCAGGATGGTGTCCTTGTCGCTTCTGATCTCCCTCAGGATCTGACGAAGAGCCGTCGGCGGAAGAGTTGCTTGGGCCATTGACTTCATCTGTGCGCACTGAGCGAGGCCATCCTCGACGAGCGCGAGGGCCGCCTCGACGGCCTCGATGCCAGCGCGATCGACGAGCGGGACGAGATCGTCGACGCCTTCGGCGACGGTGATGTTGACGTCGCGAGCTGGAAAGATCGCAGCCAGGTCAGCGGTTGGGAGGTCGTGGAGCGTTGCGATGAAGTCGTCGCGGGCTTGTCCGACGGAGCGGGCGCTCCCTGCTGGATCCTCGTCGCCGTCCCAACTTGGGTCGTCCACGAGGAAGCCGGTCGATTCCTCATCAGCGGTGCCGCTCGCGGTGCTGATTTCGATCTCGGTGCCTGACTGCGACTCGTCGGTTGAGGCGCTGTTCCACGACGTAGCGCCTTCACTCATGCGACGCAGTCGCTCGAGGCGTTCCGACTCAGTGACGGGATCCATGTCAACCGCAGTAGTTGTCGACTCGGGATTGGGCCTCGCGGCGTTCGCCCTCGCGGCGCGATTTCTCGTCCTCGGCCGCTGAGGCTTTGGCGCGGGCACTTGTCGCAGTGCTCGAGGCGTCAGATAGGTCGGCCTGCCAGGCGCTGATCTGAGACTTCTGCGTGTCGACGACCTCTCGGTTGCTCTTCATCGAGCTCTCCGCGGCGGTCAGGCGTCCCTCCGCAGCTGTGAGCGCGGACGTCAACTCCCGGACCTTGTCCGGCCCGGAGACATGCGATTCCCAGCCGATGAGGCCTGGGTCCTTCTGGGCCTTCTCGAGGTCGGCCTCGGCCTGCGCAAGCGCGGGACGCAAGTTGCCGATCTCGTCGCGAGCGCGGTCGCGATCACGGACCGCATCTTCGACTCGCGAGCGAGCGGTGCCTTGGGTGTCAGCCGCCCCACGCAGCCATTCGTCAAGACGGCCCATCTTCTCCTCGGCCGACGCAGCGATGCTGCGTTGCTCTGAGATGTGGCTGCTCAAGACGTCGATCTGATTGGCGGCGGCATCCCGATCTCGTTGCGCCGCTTCGCACTGTCTGGCCCGTTCTTCTCGCTTGCGTTCCTCTTCCGCGCGGCGGCGTTCTTCCTCGGCTCGTTCTCGTTCTTCGGCCTCGCGAGTCGCCCGCTCCACCTCTTCCGGAGTTCCACTCATGACAGAACTCAGCTGTTCCCGGTGCCATTGCAGGCATTGCAGCGACCAGTGCCGTGGCACGTTCCGCACGAGCCGGGGCCGCCCCCGTTGTCGCCCGTGCCTCCGCAGACGCCTTGGCAGCGTTGTGATCCGTTGCAATTCGAGCATGTGCCCATTTCGGTCCCTCTTTCAATATGTAGCGGATGGTGGTTCATCCGCCACCTGGAGTGTCGCGAACGGCGGTAACAATCCGGTAACAGCGGGCCGCTTCCTTGCGACGTGCCTGATGATCGGGCGAGGGCGGCGACAGATGTGCGACAACACGCGCCACGCAACTCAGTCACAGTGCATCCCTAGAGTGATGCCCGCATGAGTGACGAGGAGCTGTTCGGCGAGATTCCCCATCCGGCCGACTCGACTTCGGCCGATCCGTCCGGCCCGTTCGACGATGCTGCCGTTCCCGTCAAGAAGGGTCCCTCACCGTTCGCGCAAGGCCTCAATCCCGACCAACTCGACGCGGTGGTCCACGAGACCGGGCCGCTGCTGGTCGTCGCAGGCGCTGGCTCGGGCAAGACGCGGGTACTCACGCATCGCATTGCTCACCTCATCCACGAAGGCGTCCACCCGTCACAGATTCTGGCGATCACCTTCACCAACAAGGCCGCCGCCGAGATGCGTGAGCGGGTCGCCGCCTTGGTCGGGCCGGTCGTGAAGACGATGTGGGTGTCCACCTTCCACTCGGCATGTGTACGCATCTTGCGCGCCAACGCCGATGCGCTCGGCTACCCACGACAGTTCTCGATCTACGACTCGGCCGATACCAACCGACTCACGGGATACGTCATCCGCGACCAGGGCCTCGACTCGAAACGCTTCACGCCGCGAGGTGTACACGGCATCATCAGCAACTGGAAGAACGAGCTGGTTTCTCCTGCTGAAGCAGCCGACGGCGCAGAGAACATCTTCGACCGCAAGCACGCCGAGGTCTACGCCGAGTACCAGGCGAGATTGCTCAAAGCCGGCGCCATGGACTTCGACGATCTGCTCACCAAGACCGTCGAGCTGTTCAAGGGCCACGGCGAGGTCCTCGAGCACTACCGCCAACGTTTCGTCCACATCCTCGTCGACGAATACCAGGACACGAACAACGCCCAGAACCAGATGGTGCTGATGCTGGCTGGCGGTCACCACAACGTCTGCGTGGTTGGTGATACGGACCAGTCGGTGTACCGATTTCGCGGGGCCGACTTCCGCAACATCTTGCAGTTCGAAGAGGCCTTCCCCGACGTCACCACGGTGGTGCTCGACCAGAACTACCGCAGTACGCAGACCATTCTCGACGCCGCCAACGCCGTCATCGAGAACAACACCGAACGGCGCCCCAAGTCGTTGTGGACCGATAGCGGGAGCGGCGAGCGTATCCAGCGGTATCACGCCGAAGACGAAGGCGATGAGGCCAACTGGATCGCGGGAACGGCCAAAGAGCTGCAGCGTGATGCCGAGGCAAACTTCCGCGACATGGCCGTGCTGTATCGCACGAACGCGCAGAGCCGCGTCATCGAAGAGGCGTTCATGCGCCAGGGCGTGCCGTACAAGGTGGTCGGTGGCACCCGGTTCTACGACCGACGCGAAGTCAAAGACGCAATGGCCTATCTGCGCGCCGTGGTCAACCCGGCCGACGAGGTCAGTCTCAAGCGGATCCTGAACGTCCCGAAGCGAGGCATCGGCGACACGAGCGTTGGCAAGCTCGATGCGTTCGCGGCAGCAGAGGGGATCGGGTTCGCCGAGGCACTGCGACGGTGCGACGAGGCAGGTGTCAGCGGTCCGGCGCTCCGCGGCATCGGCTCGTTCATCGAGTTGGTCGATGGCATGGCTGGCATGGTCGACGACGACCAGTACGGGCCCGCCGACATCCTCCAGCTCGCGCTCGACGGGTCGGGCTATCTGGCCGAACTCGAAGCGGAGGATTCGGTCGAGGCACACACTCGGCTGGAGAACATGGGCGAGCTCATCGGGTCGGCGCGCGAGTTCACCGTCATCTCGGAGTTCATGGAGCAAGTTGCGCTGGTTGCTGACACCGACGACCTGCCCGAGGGCGAAGTCGAAGACCTGGTCATCCTCATGACGCTGCACTCGGCGAAGGGGCTCGAGTTCCCGGTCGTGTTCCTCGCCGGCGTCGAAGAAGGCATCTTCCCGCACATTCGATCCCTCACCGAGCCTGTCGAGATGGAAGAAGAGCGTCGACTTGCCTACGTCGGCATCACGCGTGCAATGAAGCGGCTGTACATGAGCCATGCGTGGAGCCGTCAGTTGTTCGGTTCGACGCAGTACAACCCGCCGTCGCGGTTCTTCGACGAGATCCCCGAAGGGTTGATCGTGGCGAGCGGCAACGTGAGCGGCCGATCGAGCTACGGGCGTCAGAGCTACCGATCCGGCTACGGCGGTGGGTCAGGCGGCGGTCGAGCGGGTCGAGACGAGCGCGGATACGACTCCTCCTACACGCCGCCGCCGTACCGTCGAGCTGTCGACGATGAGATTCCCGGCCGCGACATCAACGCCGATGTGAACGACGACGCCGGAGGCGCCAAGCAAGCGCAAGACGCGCACCGTGATCGTGTGGTGGAAGCGGCGATGCAGTTCGCGAAGAAGCACGCTCCCGAACCGTCGAACAGTCAGGAACTCGGACTGCGCATCGGCGACGGTGTCGAACACCCGAGTTTCGGCGCTGGGGTCATCATCGACATCTCTGGTGAAGGGGAAAAAGCCGAGGCCACGATCAACTTCACCGGCGCAGGCACCAAGCACCTCTCACTCGCATGGGCGCCGCTCAAGAAGATCGAGTGAAGCCTCTCGCCACGAAGATCGGGTCAGATGGCGCGGGATCTGGCAGAATTGGTGATGTGAAGGCAGCAATTCTGGTTGAGAGCTTGTCCGGCAATACGTGGAAGGCGGCTGAGAACGTCGCCGAGCTGCTGCAGCAAGAGCGGTGGACGATCACCGGCTTGTCCAAGGTCAAGCAGCCCGACCATCAGTCGATCCACGAAGCCGCCTTGGTCTTGGTCGGAACGTGGGTGCACGGGGCGTTCCTGTTCGGCCAGGCGCCATGGGCCGCCAACAGCATCGCGAACCTCCCGGCAATGCGCGGGAAGAAGGCCGCGGCGTTCTGCACGTTCGCACTTCACCCAGGTCGCAGCCTCGACACGCTCACCAACGTGCTCGGCGACACGGGGGCCTACGTCATCGGCGGACTGGCGATGAGCCGCAGCAAGCTCGATCAGCACAGCGAAGAGTTCGCCGCCCGGCTGCTCGACGCCACCGTCGACGCCTGACGCGGGTCAGTTGCCGTCGCTGGTGACGCCGCTGAGGTCGATCGACAGCAACCGCTGGTTTTCGACGACGGGGTTCACGCCCGCCGGGGGTGGCGACAGTTCGCTCACGTCGATGATGTTTCCATCGCAGTCGAGGAACTCGCGCGTTCCTTCACCGTCGGCGTCGCGCACTTGCTCGACGGCACAGCGTTCGTCGCCGCCCGCCGGGTAGGCGTAGTACACGACCCAGCCGGTGGTGGGATCGTCACCCGTGTGGTCGAGGACGATGGTCCGTTCGCCTTCCGTGGTGCCGAGACCAGGGAAGAGGATGGGACCCTTGTCGACGATCTCGTCGGCGACATTGGTCACGCTGCCGACCCGCAGGTTGGAGGGTGCAAGCCGATCCGAGGTCGACGCGTCGCCCCGCGAGATGTACGCCGCGAACCCCCAGAGCATCAGACCGATCAACCCGAGGACGACCAGACCGCCCAAGTTGGGGAGCAGCGCACGCATCCACGGTGATCGAAGCTTGACTGGTTTGTCGTTGTCCTTCGCCACCAACTCAGTCTGCCGTCCTCAGTGCGTTTCACCCCGTGAATCAGGACGGGCACGAAAACGGACTGCGCCTGACTTCGTGGGTTGGTGGAACACTGCGCCTGCGGCATAAGGTTCTGCCCTTGTGAAGCGCCCGTACCGCATCGTTGTCGCCAAGCCCGGCCTGGATGGCCACGATCGTGGCGCCAAGACCATCACTCGTGCACTCCGTGACCACGGTTTCGAGGTCATCTACACCGGTCTGCACCAGACACCTGAACAGATCGCGGAGACCGTGCTGCAGGAAGACGCTGACGGTGTCGGCTTGTCGCTGCTGTCGGGTGCACACCTCACACTCTTCCCCCGCGTGATGGAAGAGCTGCGCAACCGAGACCTGGGCGACGTGCTCGTCTTCGGCGGTGGGGTCATCCCCGACGCTGATGCCCGTGCGTTGCAGGACCAGGGAGTCGCCAAGATTTTCGGGCCCGGATCGTCGTTGAAGGCGATCGGCGAGTGGCTCGAAGCCGCCATGGACGAGACCGAAGCCTGACGCATCCATCACATCTGCATCCATTCCGCATCATTCCGCACACATGAAAGAGAGGGGACCCCACCGTGGATCTCTTTGAATATCAGGGCAAGCAGTACTTCGCCCGCTACGACATTCCGGTCAGCCCTGGTGGCCCCGCCGACACTGTTGATGAGGCGGTGAAGGAAGCTGCATCAGCGGGTTACCCCGTCGTCGTCAAGGCGCAGGTGCAGGTCGGTGGCCGCGGCAAGGCCGGCGGCATCAAGCTGGCCGACAACGAGGCCGAGGTGCGTGAGCACGCCGGCAACATCTTGGGCATGGACATCAAGGGCCATGTCGTGCGTCGCCTCTGGGTCGAAGCTGCCTCCGACATCGACGAGGAGTACTACGTCTCCTTCACGCTCGACCGCAGCGAGAAGAAGCATCTGATGATGCTGTCTCGCGAGGGTGGCGTCGAGATCGAAGTCGTCGCTGAAGAGAATCCCGACGCGATCGTCAAGCTGCACATCGACCCGATCGACGGCCTCTCCGAAGCGGTCGCTCGCGCGGCTTGCATCGAGGCCAAGCTCCCGGAGCGTGCCATCGACGGCGCCACCGACATCCTCGTCAAGCTGTACCGCTGCTACGACGAAGGTGACTGCGACCTCGCGGAGATCAACCCCTTGATCCTCAAGCCCACGGGCGAAGTGCACGCACTCGACGCGAAGGTCACCCTCGACGGCAACGCTGAGTTCCGTCATCCCGAGTGGGACGCCTTCCGCGGCCTCACCGAGATGGACGAGCGCGAGAAGATGGCTGCCGAGAAGGATCTGCAGTACATCGGCCTCGACGGCACCGTCGGCATCATCGCCAACGGCGCTGGTCTGGCGATGTCGACGCTCGATGTCGTCAACCAGGTCGGCGGCTCCGCTGCGAACTTCCTCGACATCGGTGGCGGCGCCAACGCCGACGTCATGGCCGGGGCACTCGAAGTCATCAACTTCGACGAGAACGTCAAGTCGATCTTCATCAACATCTTCGGCGGCATCACTCGCGGTGAAGAAGTGGCCAAGGGCATTGTCGAGGCCATGGGTCGCGTCGACCTGAAGGCTCCAATCGTGATTCGCCTCGACGGCACGAACGCAGAAGAAGGGCGTCAGATCCTGCTCGACGCCGGCATCCCGGAAGACAAGCTCCGCTCGGAGCCAACCATGCTCGACGCTGCCCGTGCAGCGGTCGCGCTCGCAAGCTGAGGTAGATCATGGCAATTTTCGTTGACGAGACCACCAAGGTCATCGTGCAGGGCCTCACTGGAGGCCAGGGCAAGTACCACGGCCTCCGCAACCGCGACTACGGCACACAAGTTGTCGGTGGCGTCACGCCCGGCAAGGGCGGTCAGGATGTCGATGGCATCCCGATCTTCAACTCGGTCGCAGAAGCTGTCGAGGCCACCGGAGCGAACGCATCGTTCGCGGCCGTGCCGCCGAAGTTTGCTTCTGGCGCCATCATGGAAGCAGCCGAAGCCGGCATCGGTTTCGTCGTCTGCATCACCGAGGGCATTCCGGCGCAAGACGAAGCGAAGGTGTTCAACCGCCTGCAGCGCGACTTCCCCGGTACCCGCCTGCTCGGTCCGAACTGCCCTGGCATCATCAGCCCCGGCAAGTGCAACATCGGCATCACCGCCGGTGAGATCGCCCAGAACCCCACCGAAGGCGGCCCGAACGTGGGCATCGTCTCCCGCTCTGGCACGCTCACCTACCAGGCCCTCTACGAGCTGAAGCAGCGCGGCATCGGTGTGTCCACCTGTGTCGGCATCGGTGGCGACCCGGTGCCGGGAACCAACTTCATCGATTGCCTGTCGGAGTTCCAGAACGACCCCGAGACGCACGCGATCATGATGCTCGGCGAGATCGGCGGGTCGGCCGAAGAAGAAGCAGCCGAGTTCATCCAGGCCAACGTCACCAAGCCGATGAGCGCCTACATCGCGGGCGTCACTGCACCTGCCGGCAAGAAGATGGGCCACGCAGGCGCGATCGTCTCCGGCAACAAGGGCACCGCTCAGGGCAAGATGGACGCACTCGCGGCTGCTGGCGTGAAGGTCGGCCTCAACCCGACCGAAGCCGGCGAGCTCATGGCGGAAATCGTCGCCGCTCTCTGACATCACCCGAATCCGTGCGAAGGCACGAGGTAGTTGCGTCGGTCAGGCGCATCGGCCTCGTGCCTTCGCCGCGTCTGGGCACTCACGCACACGCCGGCCGGGGCATGCAGCGAGGCGACGTCATCAGGCAGCGCGTGAGGTCAGGTGATGGTGATACATCGGTTGGAGACGTTCGGCGTAGATGACCCAGAACGCGACGAAGGCATGAGGCGCGCTACCTCATGCCTTCGTCGAACTTGGTTCAGATGTGTGGCGGCAGATGCCGCGTCAGATCACTGGGCCGGGGGCGGGGGAGGGGGCGGCGGTGTGTCGCCGTCGTCGCCGCCGAAGCTTTCCTTGATCTTGTTGATGTCCTTCAGATCGCTGAGGTCGCCACCTGATGCTTGGAAGTGCATGAATGCACCGGCCGCAGCAACGCCGGCCCAGATCAGTGCGCCGTACATGCCGATGCCGCGATCAGCGAAGTCGAAGCGAGCGCCCATGATGACGCGGAGCAGCATCAGTAGCGTGGCAAGGCCAGTCGCGCCGAGGAAGATGAGCGGCCATGGCTGGGTCTCCGGGAGATTGCCGTTGACACGCAGGAAGGCGAGGATGCCGACTGCGACCACGAGGAGCCAGGCGATGCCGCCGGTGATGAAGTAGTCGAACGGTCCGTCGCCGCCGGCGCTGCCGCCGGGGCCGATGTCGATCGTGGTCCAGTCAAGGATGAATCCGAGGATGAGCATTGCTGCACCTCCTCCAATCATCAACCAATCGGATGTCTTGAATTTGCTGAAGTCCACTTCGATACCCTCCTGAGGCTCTTGCGTGTTCGCAGGTCAGAGTGACCGTCTACGACCGTAGTCCCTCTGGACCGACCGACTTGCAGTATTACGACCTGTGTTGCGGAACCATGAAGTCGTCGTGCCTACGATCCCAGGGTGCCTACTGCTCTGCTTTCCGTTTATGACAAGACCGGCGTGGTCGATTTCGCCCGGTCCCTGAGCGAACTCGGGTGGTCTCTGATCTCGAGTGGCGGAACGGCGCGGGCCATCGCCGACGCCGGAATTCAAGTCACCGATGTCGCCGACGTGACCGGCGTTCCAGCCATCTTGAGCCACCGCGTTGTCACGCTGCACCCGAAGGTCCACGGCGGCATCCTTGCCGACCCGACCAATGCTGAACACATTGCCGACATGGGCGAGTACGGCATCACACCGTTCGATCTCGTCGTCGGCAACCTGTACCCGTTCGGGCAGCAGCCCGATGATTTCGAACACGGGTCGGGCAGCGCGGTCGAGATGATCGACATCGGCGGCCCGGCAATGGTCCGAGCTGCAGCGAAGAATCATGCACATGTCGCGGTCGTCGTCGAACCCAAGAACTACGGCCCGGTCATCGACGAGCTGCAAGCTGATGGAGCATTGAGCGAGGCAACGCGGCGTCGGTTGGCGCGAGCGGCTTTCGCGCACACGGCGGCGTATGACGCAGCAATCGTCACGTGGTTCGATGACACCGATCCCGACCTCGCCGACGAGACGGTCACGGTTGAAGACGTCGAGACCGCCGGAGCGTTGCCCGCGTCGATTCATCTCGCGCTGTCGAACGTGCAATCACTCCGATATGGCGAGAACCCACATCAAGAGGGCGCTCGTTATCGCCAAGCCGGGGCGACGAGCTGGTGGGACTCGATGACGCAGCACGGCGGCAAGGCGCTGAGCTACCTCAACTTGTACGACACCGAAGCGGCGTGGCGGCTCGTGCACCGGTTCGACGACCCCGCGTGTGTCGTGGTGAAGCATGCGAACCCCTGCGGTGTCGCGATCGCCGACGACATCACGACCGCGTACGTACGCGCCAACGCGTGCGACCCCGTCAGTGCGTTTGGCGGCATCGTCGCAGTCAACCGAACGGTCACGAACGACATGGCCGTGGCACTCGGTGATGTGTTCACCGAGGTTGTCGTCGCACCAGGCTTCGACGATGACGCACTCGCCACGCTGGCGGCGAAGAAGAACCTCCGGGTCATCGCGGCCAATGCGCCTTCGCCGCTGCCGTTCGACATTCGACCGATCGATGGCGGTCTGCTCGTCCAGCAGCCCGACCCCGTCGACGCACGCTCTGACAGCTGGAGCGTCGTCACGGCACTGCAGCCCACCGAAGCGCAGTGGGCCGACATGGAGTTCGCCTGGACGGTGTGCGCCGCGGTCACGAGCAACGCCATCGTGTACACGAAGGATCAGCAAGCGTTTGGTATTGGCGCAGGCCAGCAGAATCGTCTCGACTCCGCTCGGATCGCGACCGGGCGTGCCGACGGCCGCGCTGCAGGAGGCGCGTGTGCCAGCGATGCATTCTTCCCGTTCCGCGATGGTCTCGACGCCGCCGTCGAGGCGGGCGTGTCGTGCATCATCCAACCCGGTGGCTCAGTACGCGATGACGAAGTCATCGCTGCCGCCGACGAACACGGCCTGACCATGGTCTTCACCGGTCAACGCCACTTCCGTCACTGACGCCAGCCATTCACGACGTTCCGTATGGTGGAACATGGCCCACTCTGTGGGAAGTTTGGAGACGGCGCCCCGCGGTGCCGAGGACATCACTACCGTCACCACATGGCTCGGATTTCCGACAAGTTGGCCGCGGGTCGAACGCTCTCGTTCGAGTTCTTTCCGCCCAAGACGTCGAAAGCGCAGCTGACGCTCGACCGCACAGTCGCCGAACTTGCTCCGCTTGGCCCCGACTTCGTCAGCATCACGTACGGCGCAGGCGGTTCAGACCGGCATCGCACCGGCGACGTCGTCAAGTGGATCCGACGCGAGACCGACGTCGAGCCGATGGCACACCTCACCTGTGTCGGGCACACGCGCACCGACGTGGCTGGCCTGCTCGTCGAGTATCGACGGGTCGGCGTCGAGAACATCCTGGCGCTCGGCGGCGACGCGCCGATCGACGGAAGCGCTCCGGCCGGCGACTACCAGTACGCGCTCGATCTGCTCGATGACGTCGCAGCCACCGGCTGCTTCTCGGTCGGCGTCGCCGCGCACCCCGAGGTGCATCCGCGGTCGGTGAGCCGCGAGGCCGACCGTCGTCACCTTGCCGAGAAGTTGCAGCTGGCCGACTTCGCGATCACCCAGTTCTTCTTCGATCCCGAGCACTATGTGCGTCTGGTCGACGAGCTCGCAGCGCTCGGCATCGACAAGCCGATCGTGCCGGGCATCATGCCCGTGACCAACGTCGGGCAAGTCACTCGCATGGCTGAGATGAGTGGCACCGATGTTCCTTCATGGCTGGTCGATCGGCTGACCGCGGCACACGATGCGGCCGATGCCAAGCAGATCGGGATCGAGCTCGCCTCCGAGTTGTGCCTCGACCTGATCGACGCCGGAGCGCCAGGCCTGCATCTGTACACCCTCAACCGATCCGAAATTGCGAAAGAAATCAGGGTGAACCTGGGATCGGTCCTCGTCTGAGCGATACTGGATGGTGATGTCCGCCGTCACCAATACCGACACCGCATCGTCGGCAGGTCGTCGCTCTGGCGGCGCCAACATCAGCAAGGTTCCGTACCTGCCAGGCCTCGACGGGATGCGCGCCCTCGCGGTCATCGCGGTCATGCTGTATCACGCCAACAGCTCATGGCTGAAGGGCGGGTTCATCGGCGTCGAGGTGTTCTTCGTCATCTCGGGTTACCTCATCACGCTGCTCCTCATCGCAGAGCACGAGAAGACCGGTGTGGTCGACATGAAGGGCTTCTGGGTCCGTCGCTTCAGGCGGCTCCTCCCAGCACTGTTCATGATGATGACGTTGCTGTCGGTGTGGACAGCGCTGTTCGAACGCGATGCGCTCGGCAAGTTGCGCGGCGACGTCCTCGGCGGCCTTGCGTACATCAGCAACTGGTACCAGATCTTCATCGGCGCCGGCTACAGCGCATCCAACGACTTCGCGCCGTTGCGCCACTTGTGGAGCCTTGCGGTCGAGGAGCAGTTCTACCTCGTGTGGCCCATCGTGATGGTTGCGCTCTTGCGCAAGGGCAGCCGGAGAATCGCCGATCTGGCGGTCTATCTCTTCGGTGCGGCCGTGCTCGTGGCTCTCGTCGTCGCGGTGCTGTACAACTCGGGTCCGATCAACGCGAACCCCGAGAACTCACCTGCGGCGTACTGGGAAATCGGTGGCCGCTTCATCTCGAAGGCCGACGCCTTGTACCTGTCGACCATTTCCCGATCGAGTGGGCTGCTGCTCGGCGCAGCGATGGCCATGGTGTGGCGTCCCGTCGCCGTGATGCGCGGCCCACTTCGCAGTAAGGGCCGCATGCTCGACGGCCTCGCCGTCATCGGATTCGCCATCCTCGCGCTGATGTCGTGGAAGGTCGGCTTCATCGACAGCAGTGGCGACAACAGTGCCGACCCATGGCTCTTCCGTGGCGGATTCTTCATGGCGGGCATCGCGACGCTGCTGATCATTGCTGCGGTCACGCACCGCGATTCGCTGACGGCGAAGGCGCTGAGCACGCCCACCTTGCTGTGGATCGGCACTCGCTCGTATGGGCTCTACCTGTACCACTGGCCGATCTACCAGATCGTCCGGAACACGGCGGGCACGAAACTGAAGTTCCACGAATGGGTGCTCTGCATGGTCGTCACCGCGATCGTCACCGAGATCTCGTATCGCTACATCGAGACGCCGATTCGCAAGGGTCGCCTGAGCGAGTGGTGGCACAACCGTGGCCAGCGCACTCGGCGTAACGAGAATCGCGGCGCGGTACTCGGCGGCGCCTTCGTCGGTACCGCCCTCGCCGTCTTCGCCGGGTACGGGCTTGCCACCGCCGAGCTCAAGCAGAACGAAGTGGCAGAGAAGTTGAGAGTGGGAGCCGAGTCGACCTGCAGCGTGATCGAGGGAACCTGTGACGATCCGGTGTTGGAGCCTGTCCCGACCGAGCCCGAAGTGATCACCGACTCTGGTGAGGCGCCTGACACGACGGTTGTCGGCGACGAGCCGGTGGTCGATTCGACGACAACGACGACGACCGTGGCACCTGCCGGCCCCAGCAAGCTGGCGATCGGTGATTCGGTCATGCAGGGAGCAGCGGAGGAACTGGAGTCTGCGGGGTTCTTTGTCGACGCGGAGGAAAGTCGTGCATTTGTGCGCGGCATCGACATCGTGCAGTTCTTGTCTGACAATGCTCAACTTCCCAACGAGTTGGTTGTCCACCTCGGTACCAACGGACCGATCAGCGAGTCCCAACTGACGCAGATGCTGGACATTGTCACCACGGTGCCGAAGGTGCTCCTGATCGAGAACGTCGTGCCCGGACGCGACTACGAAGCGACCAACAACAGCCTGCTGGTCAACGCCGCCAGCGGCCGAGCAAACGTCGAGGTCCTCTACTGGAACGGGCTCTCTGGCAGCTGTCAGGGCGACTGCATCTACCAGGACGGGATCCACCTCAAGACCCCCGGAGCCGAGTACTACACAGCGCTCATCTCGGGGACCCTCGCGAACGCTGAACTGTTCTCCTGACCCAACGCCAGCGCCGACCCTGGCGGTCAGTCTGTGCCAGGCACAGACTGACCGGGTAGACGTGGCCCTTGACCGAACCGTGACACCATTTGAGGGCGCTGGACGGTGATACTGGAACGTTCATGGCCGTGTTCGACCCACCGACGACTTCCCCGGTCGCGTCCAACGCGCCCGTGGATCGGACTGGCC
>JAJCXU010000638.1 GCA_029263275.1 Ilumatobacter sp. | reverse complement strand
ACACCGCGGCATCGGATGTCAACTCCCCGCCGACCACTTCGACAAGCGGCACGAGATGGGGCGGATTGAACGGATGGCCAACGACCACACGCTCAGGGTAGCGAACGCAGGCCTGCTGCATCTGCGAGGCCATGAGGCCGGACGAACTCGATGCGATGACGACGTCGGGGCCGGCGACCGCATCCATTTCTCGGTACAACTCGTTCTTGAGTTCGAGACGTTCCGGAGCGTTCTCCTGGACGAAGGCGGCGCCGTCAACGGCTTCGGCGGCAGACGCTGCAACGCTGACGAGATCCGGTGTTGCGCCCGCGGCCACCAGATGCTGGCGTTCCAGCGACGACCAACACCGCGCGACCGCCTGATGCAAATCTTCGGCGACATCCTCCCGTGGATCTGTCGCCACGACGCGATGACCCTGCGCCGCGAAGAGGGCGGCCCAACTGGATCCGATGACACCGGTGCCGATGATGGCGACGTGTGCGCTCATCGTTGTCTCGCCGCCGTGACGCACTCATCGAGGACTTCGGGATTCGCCATGGCTTGCTTCGATAGGACCGCGTCGACGTCAACGCCTTGCAAGATCTTCTTCACCGGAAGTTCCAGCTTCTTGCCGGTCAGGTTCCTCGGGATGCCGCTGACCACGATGATCGAGTCGGGCGTATGCCTGGGCGACAACGACGATCGAAGCTTCGCCTTGATCGTGGATCGCAGTGTGTCGCCGCGCTCGCCGCCGTCTGCCGGCTGCACCAGCATGATCAGCTCGCCCATCCCGCCGGCTGGGTCCTCGAGGTGGACCACGAGGCTGTCGAGTACGTCGGGCATCTGCTCTGCGACTCGATAGATCTCCGCGGTGCCGATCCGAACGCCGCCTCGGTTCAACGTGGCGTCGGAGCGGCCGGTGATGATGCTGGTGTTGTGTTCGGTGAAGCGGACCCAGTCGCCGAATCGCATCACTCCGGGATAATGCTCGAAGTAGGTGGCGGTGTAGCGGACCATGTCGTCATCGCCCCAGAAGCGCACCGGCATCGATGGCATCGGTTCGGTGATCACCAGTTCGCCAAGCTCGCCAACCACCGAATTGCCGTTGTCGTCGTATGCGTAGGCCGCAACGCCGAGGCACTTGGCGGAGATCTCTCCGGCATACACCGGCACGTTCGGGTAGCCCTGAACGAGGCCGGTACACACGTCGGTGCCGCCGCTGCCGACATAGATCGGTGCGTGAGACCCGAACTGCTCGTTGAGCCAGACGAACCCCTCGGTCGGGAGGGGCGATCCGGCTGCTGCCAACAGGCGCAGCGAAGAGAGGTCGTGATCGGTTGACGGAGTCTTGCCCTGCTTGACGCAGCTCATGATGAATGCTGGCCCGAGGCCCATCACGGTGGGCTTCGCGGCTTCCGCCATCCGCCACTGAGCATCGATGTCGGGGAACATCGGGTTGCCGTCGATGCACACGATCGACCCGCCGGTCAGCAGCGTGTTGACCACTGCATTCCAGATCATCCAGGCGGTGGTGCTGAACCACATCAGTCGGTCGCCCGGACCGAGGTCCCAACTGAGCGAATTGTTCTTGTAGGCTTCGAGAACGATGCCGCCGTGACCATGGACGATTGCTTTGGGCAGGCCGGTCGTACCGGACGAGAACAGCACACACAGTGGGTGGTCGAACGGAACCGGAACGACATCCACCGGGCCTGGCTCGGCGGTGAAGTCGCTCCAGTCGATCGCGTCGGGCACGTCATGTCCGCTGTAGTTGAGTGCGACCACGTGCTGGAGTGACGGGATGGATTCGCGGATCGCTGCGACACGATCCCTCGTGTCGATGGGCTTGTCGCCATAGTGGTATCCGTCGATGGTCAGCAGGACGGTGGGCTCGAGTTGGCCGAAGCGATCGATGACTGCTTGGGGCCCGAACTCCGGCGCCGCTGCGGCCCAGGTCGCCCCGAGGCTGACGGTGGCCAAGAAGGCGGCAACGGTCTCGGGGATGTTCGGCATGTAGGCGACGACACGATCCCCGCTGCTTACGCCCAGCCGGACGAGGCCGGCACGCGCTCGGCCGACAAGTTCGGTCAGTTCCTTGAACGTGTAGTCGACTTGTTCGCGAGTCTGCGACAGGCCAACGATGGCGATGTCATCGTCACGGCCCGCGGCCGCTCGCAGGTATTCGCCGGCGTAGTTGATCCGGGTGCCGGGGAACCACTCGGCACCGGGCATCTCGCGCTGGCCGAGGACCTCGCCGACAGGCGTGGTCGACTCGATGTCGTAGTAGTCCCAGATCGAGCGCCAGAACGCATCGATGTCATCGACCGACCATTGCCAGAGTGCCGTGTAGTCGTCGAAGTGGAGATCGCGGCTCGTCGCGAGCCAGTCCATGTACTGGCCGACCTTCGAGTTGTTGCTGACCTCGGGGCTGGGTTGGTAGATGATGTCGCCGTCGTTGACCATCACGACTCCTTTCCGGTGGTGTTCGCCGCTTGGACCTTGGTACCGCGCCCCGACAGAAACTCGGCGAGCATCGCCTTTGCCTCGTCGGAGCCGGATGCGATTGCCGCCATGAGTGACTCGACGAACAGACCTTCGTTGGGGCCCATCTCAGTGATCCGGGGGAGTGCCTGCAGGACCGCAAAGTTGGTGACCGGGGAGTTCTGAGCGATTCGGTTGGCGAGTTCGATTGCCCGGTCGAGCCCGTGTCCTTCTTCGGCGAGGTAGTTCGAGATGCCGAGGGCGTGGCCCTCTTCGGCGTCGAGGATTCGTCCGGTCAGCATCATGTCGGCCATCCGGTGCGCCCCGATCAGACGGGGAAGGCGAACCGAGCCGCCGCCACCGACGAAGAGCCCGCGGCTTCCTTCGGGCAGTGCGTAGTACGCCGATGGTTCGGCCAC
>JAJCXU010000637.1 GCA_029263275.1 Ilumatobacter sp. | reverse complement strand
GCCGTCGATCGCATCGCACTCGAAGTGTCGCGACCCGTCGAGATCGGCGGGGTGAACATCACGACGTCGATCTCTGCTGGCATCGTCGATGCCCGCGCCGGCGAAGCGGACGAGTCGACGATGCTGCGACGAGCAGACATTGCGATGTATGCGGCCAAGCGACTGCATCGAATCTCGGCCACGTTCGACGCTGAGCTCGAACGCACGTCGATGCGTAATGCTGAACTCTCGAAGAGCCTGTCGCAGGCGTTGGCGAACGGCGATCTGACGCTGCACTACCAGCCAATCGTGGAGATTGCGACCGGCGCGATCGTCGGCGGTGAAGGCCTCGCCCGATGGAAACACCCGGACTTCGGTCTCTTGAGCCCAGACGCATTCCTCGACGTGGTGCTGATGTCGGATCGATCTGGCGAGTTCACCCGCCGAATGGTGCTCGACGCGATCGAGACCGTTCGGCTGCTCGTCGACTCTGGGTCGAACGCGACCATCGCGGTCAATCTGCCAATTCACACGCTCGAAGATGTTGAATTCGGACGATGGTTCACCGCCGCGTGTGCCTCGGTCGCAGTGGCTCCGAGCCGGCTGGTGTTCGAGATCACCGAACGCGACATCCACGACACCGAGTCGATCACCGCGGCCATCGACAGGCTGGCTGAGCTCGGCGTCACGATTTCGGTCGACGACTTCGGCACCGGGCATGCCACGTTCGAACGTCTGCGGTGGCGCAACGTCGCCCAGCTCAAACTTGATCGAGATGTGCTCTCGGGAGTCACGACGGACCCGCGGGAACGCGAAGTCCTCCGGTCGATTCTCGATCTGGCACAACGCCTCGACTACGACGTGGTCGCGGAAGGCGTCGAGACCGACGAGCAGCTCGCGTTGCTGCGCCAACTCGGTTGCCCGCACGCGCAGGGCTATCTGTTCTCACGGGCGATGGTTCGCTCGGAATTCATCGACTGCGCCGTGCGGGGTTCGATGACAACGGGCGCCAACCCGATTCCCGCACGCTGACCTCGGTCGACCGCAGGCTCGAACTCGTCGACTCAAGATCCGTCGATGTCGGCCGGCACCTGATGACCGGCAAGTCGTCCCGCAGCCGCACAGCACGCGCGGTAGAACTGCCGATCCTCGTCGGACGGGAGCGCAGCGAGGTGCGCCCGGATCGTCGCCCAGTCAGCGCGCGATGCTGGCCCGGTCAACGCGTCAGCGGCGCCGCTCGTCGCAACGTTCTCGAGCGTGTTGGACATCATGGACCAGTACGCCTCCGCGGGCACGCCCACGTCCTGCGCGAGGCGCTCGACCTGGGCACACAGTGCGGTGAGATGGTTGGCGGCAATGGTTGCTGCAGCGTGGTAGGTGGCGCGCTTCGAAGCGGGAACCTCGACCGCATGCCCGCCGAGTGACTCGACAACGTCGCGCAGCAACGGATCACCATCGATTGCGAACGTGCAATGGTCGAGCAACCTGCGAGCACCCGTCTCGGCGTCGGGGAGCGACATCAACGGGTGGAGTGAACCAACGCGCCGATGCGGGGCCAGCACGTCGAGGTCCGACGCGCCCGAAACGTGGGCGTACACCGCCGACGAGGTGGGGAGCGCTGCTGCGACGGAGGCGATCGCAGCATCAGCCGCGGCGATGATGACGAGGTCGGCGCTCGCAATCCGTTCGGCCACGTCAGCCATGTCAGCGGTGCCAGCGGCCACTGGCCGCGCCGGGATCGAGCTGACGAGCCAACCTGCCGATGCGAGCGCCCGACGGAACGCGTTGCCCGCTCGACCGGTGCCGACGACGACGCACTGCCTGCTGGAGTTCTTCACGGGTTGAGGAAGGTTCGAAGACCGTGCTGGGGGACCGCTGCGACACGAGCGAAGAGTGCATCGAGTTCAGCGTTGGTCATCGGAGGTTGTTCGCCGAGCAGTTCGAGCTGGGCGTCGTAGTGCAGTTCGCAACCGTCGTCGGTCGGTGTGAAGGTGAGGATGTCGTAGGCACGGAAGACCTCATTCGTGCCCTCCATCACGAACCGATGCGGAGCGTCGACCTCGAGCAGTTCGTAGACCACGGCTGCCGGCTTCCCGTCGAATCCTGTGACCGTGACCTCATAGGTCGATCCGGCCGACTGGCCTGCACCTGTCAGGCGACGAGGGGCGGTCACGCCGCGGTCCCATTCGCTGACGCGCCGCAGGTCGATACATCGATCAAATGCCTCGCGGGCTGAGAGAGCAGATTGAACGCTGAACACCTGCTGAGCCATGACGACGAGACTCGCACACTTTCTCCTCAACTGTCCCAGCTTGGGGGTCGATACACAAGCATGACATTTGTTGACGTTGTGACGGCGCACGACACCGCGGTGCCCGAACTGCAGTCCGGAATGGTCCTCGTGAACGGCCTTGGCAACATGCGTGTGTTGCGATCGCGCACACGTGATGATGATGGCTGGAACTGTGCAGACGGTGCAGCAATCACCGACCAAGACGCCACGAACACCGACAAGTGGCGGGCCTACGAGCCTGCGACATTGGCTGCCGACCTCAAGCTCGCCCGTGAGCTCCATGACCTGGCCGGAGAGCGTGAACTCAGCGGCGGACTTGCCACGTGGGACGCGTGTTCCGGTCGGCGGTGCGTGCTGCCGAGGCTTGCCAAAATCGTCAACTGAGCCGAACGCTCGCGACGTCAGGTCGGCATGTGTTGACGTGCCCACTCGTACATCGCAATGCCGGACGCAACTCCGGCATTGAGTGATCTCGTCGATCCGTACTGGGTGATGGCACACGTCATCGACGCTGCCGCGATTGCGTCGGCCGACAACCCCGGCCCTTCCTGACCGAACAGCAGGACACAGCGAAGCGGCAGTGCCGTGCTCTCGATCGGGATCGACCCCTCGATGTTGTCGATGGCGACAATCGGGACGGATTGTTCAGCAGCCCATGCCGCGAAGGCGTTGACGTCCGCGTGGTGGTGGAGATGTTGGTAGCGATGTGTCGACATCGCCCCGCGACGGTCCCAACGATGCGGCCCGATCACGTGCACCGCGGCAGCGAGGAACGCGTTTGCGTTGCGCACGACGGTGCCGATGTTGAAGTCGTGTTCCCAGTTCTCGATCGCGACGTGAAAGCCGTGGCGCTGCCGGTCGAGGTCAGCGACGATTGCGTCGACCGTCCAATAGCGGTAGTGGTCGACCACGTTGCGTCGGTCGCCGGCAGCAAGGAGCTCCGGATCGAAGTGCGGTGCGGTCGGCCACGGCTCAGCATGAGGCCCCACACCGACGTCGGGGGTCGAGCGCTCAGGTGAGACCTGGCCGTCGGTCACGTCGGCCACGTGTCGGCGACGCGGTAGCCAAGCGGCCACGGGTCGGTCGCGTCGGTTTGGTACGTGAATCGGCCGTAGCGCCAGGCTCGGCCGGTGACCAGCGGGACGATCGCATCGAGATCGCCGACTGTCGTGTCGCTCTGGATGCGGCCGACGAACTCCGACCCGATGACGGACCGCATCCGCAGCCGATCTCCGATGTCCATGATTCCCTGTGCGCGCAGCAGCGCCATGCGCGCCGCCACGCCGGTGCCGGTCGGCGACCGATCGAGCTTGCCTGGCTCGACCACCACGGTGTTGGTCATCATGAAGTCGCCGCCGGGGCTGTTGTCGAGTGGCCCAGCGATCTGGCAGAACGAGAAGTGCGTCCAATCGGTGGTCGGGTGTGCGAACTGGAGTTGGTCGTTGGCCGCGCGGGTGATGTTCGACCCGAGCGTTGCGAGTTCGCGCGCGTTCTCCGGTGCCACGGCGATGCCAAGATCGGCAGCATCGACCATCACGAAGCTGTCGCCGCCGAACGCCGTATCGACGCGCAGCTCGCCGACGCCGCTCAGGTGCAGCGTGAGGTCGCGCCCCACTGCGAAGGACGCAACGTTCTGCACGGTCACGTTGAGCACCTTCCCGTCGCGGCACTCGGCGATGACCTCGACCAGCCCGCCGGGTGCCTGCAGGGTGAGGGTGGTCAGCGGCTCGGTCATCGCGACGATGCCGGTCTCGAGGACGACGGTCGCCACACACATCGAGTTCGAGCCGGACATCGGCGGCGTGTCTTCAGGTTCCATGATGATGAAGCCGATGTCCGCCGCCGGGTCGGTCGGGGGCACCAGCAGGTTGACGTGTTTGAACACACCGCCACGCGGTTCATTGCCGACGAGGCTGCGCAGCCGCCCGTCGTTGGCGATCCAGCGCGACTGCTCCCACACGGTGTCGCCCGGCGGGGGAGCGACACCACCGACGATCACGTCACCGACCTCGCCTTCGGCATGACAACCGACGACCTCGATCGGCCCGGTGACGAGCCCATCGAGTGAGAGGTCGAACGGCGTCTCGCCGTCTGCTGTCAGGTCCATCGACTGATGGTAGCGATCACCATTCTGCGACACTGGTGTCCCGAATCGAGCCGAGCCACCCGCAGGAGCAGTCATGTCCGACGCCAGTCCCGTTCACTTCATCGCCCACTTCACCGTCACCGACCGCGACGGTTATCACAACTACGAGAAGGGGTTCTTCCCCGTGCTCAAGCCGTATGGCGCGAAGTTCATCACCTACGACGACAACGTGACGGTGCTCGAAGGCGAGCGCGAATCCGGTCGCACGGTCATCATCCAGTTCCCTTCCGAAGAGGTGCTGATGGAGTGGTGGAACTCGCCCGGATACCGCGAGCTTGCCGCCATTCGCCACGCGGCGACCACCACGTTCTCCGTGTCGGTTGTGCACCCGTTGCCCGCGCGCTGATCCCTCCGACGTTCCGATCCGAACTCACGGATCTCTTCCTGCTAATCAGGAACACCCATGACGATGACTGAACCCCAACGAATCACCCCCGCTGACCCGGTGGCCGCCGTCCGCGACTGGCTGACCGACAACTGGGACCCCGATCTCACCGTCGCCGAGTGGTGGCAGCTGCTCGGCCTTGCCGGCTGGTCCGCGCCGGTCCTGCCGATCGAGGCCTTCGGTTTGGGGTTGTCGCGAGCTGACTCGGTCGCGGTGATGCGCGAGATCGCTGCATTCGGAGCGCTGGGTCCGCCGAGTGGCCTTGGTCTCCTACTCGCGGCACCGACGATCGCCACGCACGGCACTCCCGAGCAGATCGACACCTACATTCGCGACATCGTCACGGGCAAGCAGGCGTGGTGCCAGCTGTTCAGCGAACCTGGCGCTGGGTCCGACCTCGCTGGTCTCACCACGCGGGCCGAGCGTGATGGCGACGAGTGGATCATCAACGGTCAGAAGGTGTGGACCTCGATGGGCCAAACCGCCGACATGGGCATGCTGATCGCTCGGACCAACGTCGATGTTCCCAAGCACCAGGGCATCAGTTGGATGGCCGTCGACATGCATCAGTCCGGTGTCGAGATCCGGCCGCTCCATGAGATGACCGGGCACGCCATGTTCAACGAGGTCTTCCTCACCGATGCCGTGGTCCCCGTCGACGCGGTGGTCGGCGACGTCAACAACGGCTGGGCTGCCACCAACACCACGTTGCAGGCTGAGCGGTCTGGCCTCGGTGCTGGCGGCTCGGGTGGTGCAGCAGGCGCGCAGCCAGGCACGATCGCGAAACAGCTCGACAAGCGGGCCGGCGACCTCGTACCGAAGAAGAGTGGTGCCGGTCCGAAGAAGTCGGGCGACAAGGCCGTCAATCGGCAAGCGGTCAACCGACCGAACCAGACGCTCCTGATCGACTTCGCCAAGGGCGAGGGCAAGATCGACCAGCCGACCGTTCGCCAAGATCTGATGCGGCTGCACACGCTCAATGTCGTCGGCGGGCTCAACGCCCAGCGCCTGAAGGGCATGCGCCGCGCTGGCAAGGACATCCCGGGCATGGCCAACATTTCGAAGTTGCTGATGAGTGATGTCGTGCGGATGTCTCGCGATGTCGGCCTCGGCATCCTTGGCGCTGCTGGCACGCTTCACGCGTACACCGCTGAACAGCGCGAAGCGCTCAACGCCGCAACCGGCAATCCGATGCTCGGCATGGTTACTGGTCAGGCGCTGTATGCGCAGGCGCCGCCGATCTATGGCGGTACCGATCAGATTCAGAAGAACATCATCGGCGAACGCGTCCTCGGACTCCCGAAGGAGCCGAACAACGACAAGGTCCTCCCGTTCTCCGAGCTCCCCAAGAACGTCTGACCGCTCTCCGGCCGTCTCCCAGCGCTTCGTGTGAGCACATGGTCCGCCCGACGGTGCTTGTCCTCACACGAAAATGGGCCCGCCTTTTCGTGTGAGCACATGGTCTGTCGGACGGTGCTTGTCCTCACATGAAGACGGGATCGGTCGGGGTCAGCTCCAGCGGTCGTGACGGACGAGGTCGTCGAGTGAGACACGCTGGCGCTTGAGCGGGCTGTCGGGATGATCCTCGACGGGGTAGCCCAGCGTGACCACCATCGGCATCTCCCAGTCGTCGGGCAGCCCGACAGCTGCGCGGGCGACATCTTGATGGCCGAGCGTGACCGGGCAGGTGCCGATGCCCTCCGCGTGAGCGGCGATCATCATGTTCTGCGCTTGGCGTCCGACGTCGAACAACCGGAGCTCATCGGCAGGTGATGCGAATCCGATGATCGCCGCCGACGACCCGATCCACGACGCGTAGTCGCCAGCTTCGGCCAGTGCGTCCTGCACGGCCTGGTCGGTGACGACGATCAGGCGATTGGCCTCGATGTTCTTGGCGCTGCCAGCCATGCGCCCGGCCTGGAGGATTCGCTGCATCGCCTCATCGGCAATCGGTTCGGCGGTGTACATCCGCAGATCGCGCTTGGACACAATGGCTTCGTACGGAGTCATGACGCCGAGTGTTGCACGGCGGGGTCGCCGATGGAGCGGCGCAGCGAGCAGACTGGTTGCATGACGATGATCGACAGTCCCCAGCTGACGTTCACACGCGACGAGTTGTTGTCCAGCCACGACTACGCCAAGCCGCATGTGGTGGCTGGTCGCACGCTGCACGGCGGTCTGCTCGCCGACGGTTCGTACCATCCGCCCCGGGCGTTGGGCCGCGTCCACGCGCTCGATGCCTGGGAAGCAGCGCTCCGTCAGCGCGGTGGTGAACCGTTTCCCGCATCGGCGACGTTGCTCTCGGGTGCTCGCATGCCCAACACCGAACAGCAGATAGTGCTCCTCCGTAACGGGATCACCGACGTGTTCTGGAACATGCTCACCGTCATCGGCAAGATCGAGGCCCGCGGCGCGTTCATCGCGCTCGTTCCGGTACCGGACCTGCAAGCGGAGATCGTCGACGACATTTCACAGATGGCGATCGGCCACCTCGCTGGCGGGCTGCTCGAAGCGCACGGCATCGACGAGGGCGGCATCCCCGACCAGGGCATCGGTGGCCACGACCAGATGTGGTTCGCTGCTCGCGACTTGGCATTTGGTCCCGACGCACACGACGACGTGGAACCGCAACCAGGTCTCGCGCGTGAAGACGACACCCGCTACCTGCCCGAGGTCTCCGCCGAGGTCGAGCAGTTCTTGTCATTCATCGCGAACGTGCTGATCATCGAGTTCCGAGCTGAGATCGGATTCCGTGAGACGCAGACCGTGCTCCGCACACCTGGCCTGTTTGGCGAGCGCAGTGACGATGCGTTGGTCGCTGCCGACATCGTTGGGCGCATCCGCACCGACGAGGAGATTCACGTTCGCTCGCTGAATCAGTATCTGGGCGAGTTCAGCAGCGTCACGTTCCGCACGCTCGATGGTGGCACCATCCCCGGAGCCGAACTGATTGATCGGTTCTGGGGCGGCATGGTCGAATGGGCCACCGTCACCAAGCCGGCTCGCGATGCCGTCACCGCTCGGTCGACCATGCAGACACGCATCCAGCGTCATCCCGACGCTGCCCGTGTGCTCCAGGAATTCGACGCTGCAGTCGACTGAATCGTCGAGCCCGGCCTGAGCCGCCGGGCGTTGACGCCCGATTGTCAAGGACGTGTCAAGAAGGCCGCTCCCCATATCGCCACGGAGGGTGGTCTGGTACCTTCCTCCGTGAGTTCGGCGGAACTCGGGAGGGGACCAAACGTGCGGAACGTCATTCGACGAGAGCGTGCTTCGACTCGTCGTCGCACCATGTGGCTGTGGTGCTGCATCGCGCTCATCGTGCCCGTTCTCGCCACCCAGGTGCAGCCGATCGCCTCGGCGCAATCGTCGATCTCGTTCTCGTCGATTCCGCTGCAATCATGGCGTGTCAATGGCGAGGGCCGCGCCGTTCTCAAGGTCGGCAACGTCGTGTACGTCGGGGGCACCTTCACCCGGGCCACGAGTCCCGACAGCAGCCAATCCGCTGATCGCTACAACCTTGCTGCGTTTGACGCGCAGACCGGCGCACTGATCTCCAGCTTCCGTGCCGACACAGACGGACGGGTCTACGACCTCGCAACGGATGGCACCTCACTGTTCGTCAGCGGCTCGTTCAACACGATCGGGGGCGTCAGCCGAGGCAGAATCGCCGCGCTCGATCTGGCAACCGGAGCAGTTCGTACCGGGTTCCGAGCCGATGCAGGCAGCACCGTCTACAGCATGTCGATCGCCGCCGGGAAGCTCTATGTCTCCGGCGTCTTCACGAACATCAATGGCGTCGGACGGTCCCGCGTCGGTGCAGTCGACCTCACCACCGGTGCCGTCGACGGCAGCTTCGCCCCAAATGCCAACGGAACGGTGCGAGCCATCGCCGCCATGCCCGACGGTTCGACGGTCTACGTCGGCGGCACATACAGCCAGATCAACAACGTCAACGACACCGACATCAGCACACTCGACGGCGTCACCGGAGCCCGTACCGGTCCGGAGCTCAGTGGCGTCACCGGCTACGTCGACGATCTGGAAGTCACGCCTGACGGTCAGCGGTTGCTCGCTGCGCACTCGGGTGTGCCCGGCGTCGGCAACCGCACCGCCGTGTACGACACAGCAACGGGCAATCGCCAATGGCGACAGGTCGTCGACGGGGATGTGCAGGGTCTGCACCTCATTGGCGACATGGTCTATGCCGGTTTCCACGATGGAGCGAAGGGCGACGGCGCCTCAAGAGTTGCCGGCTACACCTTGTCCGGCGGTACTGAAGATGCCGGTTTCCATCCGTCGTTCGACCGATTCATGGGTGCGTGGTCCGTACACGGTGACGCCCAGGCGCTGGTCATCGCGGGCAACTTCTCGATCGTTTCCGGCGTTCGCGTCGAGGGGTTTGCGATCTTCCCAGCTGCTCCGCCGACCCCCTTCGCGGCTGCCAAGTGGGGC
This sequence comes from Ilumatobacter sp., assembly GCA_029263275.1. GTDB lineage: Bacteria > Actinomycetota > Acidimicrobiia > Acidimicrobiales > Ilumatobacteraceae > Ilumatobacter_A. The sequence continues at coordinate 12,104 of JAJCXU010000637.1, read as the reverse complement.
TGGGAGAGTTGGCAGTACCTCGACAACGGCACCGACCAAGGAACCGCCTGGCGCGAGCCAGGTTTCAACGACTCTTCGTGGAAGAGTGGGATCGGCGAGTTCGGCTACAGCAACGGCGGCGAACGCACGAAGCTGTCGTACGGGCCGTCATGGAGCAACAAGTACATCACCACTTACTTCCGCACCACGTTCGATGCATCGACCGTGCCGGAATCTGCGGCGATCTACATGCGCGTCGACGACGGCGCTGTGGTCTACGTCAATGGCATCGAGGCGGCCCGGGACAACATCGCCGCAGGCGCGGTCAATCACCTCACGTTGGCAACCGACCGCAGCGGGAACTCTGAAGGCAGCAGTCGCTACTTCGCCATCGACCCCGCGCTCATCGTGCCGGGTTCCAACACGCTCGCTGTCGAGATCCACCAGTCGTCGCCATCATCGGATGACCTGAAGTTCTTCGCCACGTTCGTGGCGTACGGCGAGAGCGACGGCAATCTCCTTCCCGTCGGGTCCATCGCGCTTGATCCGGCTGTGGGAGTCGCACCGCTTCCGGTCGCGTTCGACGGCAGCGGATCCACCGACGCCGATGGCTCGATCGTCGACTGGGCGTGGGACTTCGGCGACGGAACCACCGCCAGCGGAGTCACGGCTGCACACACCTACATCGCGTCGGGTGCGTACACCGTGACGCTGAGGGTGACCGACGATGGCGGCGCGGTCGGTGCGACCTCCCGCGTGGTCACCGTGACCGAGCCGCCGCCTGCCGACCGTGTGGTCGACGTCGCTCCCACTGCGAACTGGCTGTACCTCGACGACGGGTCGAGTTTGGGCGCCGAGTGGACGCTGCTTGACTACGACGCGGCGGGCTGGTCGACCGGCGTCGGCGAGTTCGGATACGGCGACGGCGACGAGAACACGGTCGTGTCGTACGGACCCTCAGCGGGCCAGAAGTTCAACACGACCTACTTCCGCACGCTCTTCGTCGCATCGGCAGTGCCGACCGCGTTGACGCTGTCGCTGCGGGTGGATGATGGCGCCGTCGTCTACCTGAATGGCACGGAGGTCACACGATTCAACCTGCCGCCCGGCGCGATCAGTTCCGCTACTGCCGCCACCGACGCCATCTACGGGTCTGCCGAGATCGAGGATCGAATCTTCACGATCGACCCGGCTCTCGTGCAGTCCGGCCCGAACGTGCTGGCGGTCGAAGTTCACCAGAACACTCGCGGTTCGTCGGACTTGTCGTTCCTCGCCTCGCTCATCGGGATCGGCGACGAAGGTCCGCCGCCTCCACCGCCCCCGGTCAACGACCCGCCCGTCGCCGTCGCGGTTCCAGCGCCGCAGGTCGGCGAGGCGCCGCTCCCGGTCATGTTCGACGGAACCGGTTCGACCGACGCCGACGGGATCATCGTCTCGTGGGCATGGGACTTCGGCGACGGTACGACTGACACTGGCGTGACCGCCGCGCACGAGTACACGGACCCAGGCGTCTACATGGCAGTGCTGACGGTGACCGATGATCTGGGCGGGGTCGCAACGACCACCGTGCAGGTCACCGCAACCGACCCGAACCCGCCGCCACCACCGCCTGGGGTCACCGTCGACGTCGCACCGACAGCGACATGGTCGTACTCCGACCTCGGCGACGTCGTCGGCCCGGATTGGGCCACGCTCGGCTACGACGACGCCGCGTGGGCGACAGGCGTTGGTGAATTCGGGTTCGGAGACGGAGACGAAGCAACGATTGTCTCGTACGGTCCGTCCGCAGGGCAGAAGTATCGGACGACCTACTTCAGGACGTCGTTCACCGCCCCTGGTGCTCCGGACGACCTGGCGTTGACCTTGCGCGTCGACGATGGCGCGGTCGTCTACCTCAATGGTGTGGAAGCTGCACGCTTCAACCTGCCGGCAGGCCCCGTGAGCTACGGAACGGCGGCGCCGGACGCAATCTACGGATCGGGTGAGCGGATCGATCGTGCCTTCGTCCTCGACCCGACGCTGGTGCTCGCGGGCGACAACGTGCTCGCGGTCGAGGTGCATCAGAACACACTCGGCTCGTCCGATCTGTCGTTCCTCGCGTCACTCACCGGCACGGGCGTCGAGCCGCCGCCGCCACCTCCTCCACCGACGACCACCACCTCGTTGCCGCCGACCACGACGACCACTACCTCGTTGCCGCCGACGACCACGACGACGCTGCCGCCGCCGACCACCACGATGCCGGCAACGACCACGACGACATCGACCACCACCACGACGACCACCACCACGACATCGACCACCACCACCACGACGTTGCCGCCACCCCCGGCCGACCCGGTCACGGTGGTCGACCTGGCGGCAGCCGCTTCCTGGTCGTACTTCGACGGCGGCGACACCGTCGCACCGACGTGGGCTGACCCTGGCTTCGACGCCTCGACCTGGGCGTCCGGTGTCGGCGAATTCGGCTACGGCGACGGCGACGAGACAACGATCGTGTCGTACGGCCCGACTGCAGGACGGAAGTACAACACGACGTACTTCCGCACGTCGTTCACGGCCGCTGCCGTGCCAACTGCGCTCGAACTGACCCTACGCGTCGACGACGGAGCCTTGGTCTACATCAATGGAGTCGAGGCCGCCCGCTTCAACCTGCCGGCAGGGCCCGTCGACTACCTCACCAAGGCCCCAGCGGCCATCTACGGCTCAGCTGAGCTTCTTGACCGGTCGTTCGTCATCGACCCATCACTCGTGGTCGCCGGCTCCAACGTCATCGCGGTTGAGGTGCATCAGAACACACGTGGTTCGTCCGATCTCAGCTTCCTCGCCGCGCTCTTCGGCACGGCGTAGCCGCCCGGTCAGCTGCGAAGCAGGCGCCCCGGCCGTTCGCCGGTGAACTCGTCGTGTTCCCGGGTGACCACGCCCCCCACCACAGTGGCGACGTAGCCCTCGGCTGACTGCAGGAGCCGAGTGCCACCCGCAGGCAGGTCGGCAACGAGGCGTGGCTCGCGCAGCTGCAAGTTCGCATGGTCGATCACGTTGACGTCGGCACGTTTACCAACGGCGAGCACACCGCGATCGTCGAGGCCGAAGAGCGCCGCAGTGTCGGCGGTCATCTTCTTCACCACTGACTCGATCGGCAGCTGCGGGCCGCGAGTGCGGTCGCGCGCCCAGTGCGTGAGCATCCACGTGGGCGTCGATGCGTCGCAGATGAAGTTGGCGTGTGCTCCACCATCGGCCAAACCGAGGATTGCCGCGGGGTGGGTGAGCATCTCGTGGAGGGCGTCTCCGTTGCCGCGCGCGTAGCCGAGGAACGGCATCATCAGCAGCGCTTCTCCGTTGCGCTCGCGGAGCCGGTCGTAGAACTCCTCGATTGGCTCGACGCCACGAACGTCGGCGAGCGCGGCGATTGACCGATCGGGCGTTGGCTCGTAGTCAACCGGGTCGCCGAGCAGGTACTGGCGGTCGTATCCGTCGACCACTTGTGCGGCCATGGGCTCGGTCTCGCGCAGGATGTGCATCGAGGCTTTCGACTCCTCGATCAGCCGCGCCTTGAGGTCTGGGTCGGCCATTGCTTCGGCCTGTTCGGCAAACGACAGGGCGCGCAGCGGTGCGAAGCTCGGCATCTCCTTGAAGCGGTGTCGAGTCGACAGCCCGATCAAGATGCCGAAAGGGCGACCGGCGACCTGGGGAATCACCTGGTGGCCGGCGTCTTGGGCCGCTTGGGAGCGCGTCATCAGCTCCTTCCATTCGTCCGGCTGGACGAGATTCTGGAGCATGAGCCACGTGACTGGGCGGTTGATCTCGTCGGCCAGTCGGCAGATCCAATCGATCTCCTTCTTCGGCGCAACGAGATCCTCACCGGCGAGTCCGGCGGGTGCCACTTCGAAGACACCCTTGCCCGAGCGAGCCATCGCCCGACCGATCGTGAACAGTTCGTCTTCGGCGGCGAAGGTGCCCGGCACCGGCTCACCGTTCATCGCCCGATGGCCGATTGTTCGGCTGGTCGAGAAGCCGAACGCACCCGCCTCGACGGCTTCGTCGACGATGGTTGCCATCTCCGCAATGTCGTCCGAGGTGGCCGGTTCGTTGTCGGCCCCGCGCTGGCCCATCACGTAGGTGCGGACCGGACCGTGCGCGATCATCGCGCCGATGTCGGCGACGAATTCGCGACGGTCGAGCGCGTCGAGATATTCGGGAAAGGTCTCCCAGTCCCAGGAGATGCCCTCGCTCAGCGCCGCACCGGGGATGTCCTCGACACCTTCCATCAGCTCGATGAGGAACTCGTGCTCGTCGGGTTTGGCAGGAGCGAATCCGACACCGCAGTTGCCCATCATCAGGGTGGTGACACCGTGTGGCGTGGACGGTGCGAGCTCGGCGTCCCAGGTGGCTTGGCCGTCGTAGTGCGTGTGGATGTCGACGAAGCCGGGTGTGACCAGCAGGCCGCTCGCATCGATCTCGCGGCGGCCGCTGCCGACGTCGGCGCCGATGTCGGTGATCACGTCGACATCGATCGCGATGCACAGCCCGGCCTGGGGTGCCGCACCTGTTCCATCCACAACGAGGCCGTTCCGAATGACGAGATCGTGTTCCATCAACGCAGTCTGGTCGTTCCCTCCCGTCCGTCTCGCCTCGGGGTGAACGCGGGCAAGCCGTTGGTCAGGTGGCGCCTTGGCGTTCGTACGACGCCTCGCCGACCGAGAGTTGAGGTGTGGGGATCATCTGCGGTCGAATGCGGTGTACCGCGTGCAGGAGCCGCAGCCCGGCGAGCACCGTTGTCGAGTACAGCTTGCGCCGGAGTTCGTTGTCGTAGCCGTACCGATCGCGCGACTGCCAATACGCATAGTCGCGGTAGGTCTTGCCCTGGGTGAGATCGATGAACCAGAAGTTGATCGCGGCACTCGGCTCGCGAGACGAGAGCACGTGATGGCTCCATCCGGCAGGCATGTACAGGATCTGGCCCGGGGCCGTTTCCACGTCGTACGCCCGCTCGATCGGGCCGCCGCGCCACTGCCCGTCGGCGATGAGGGCGTCGAGGCTCGACAGCATGCCGTCCTTGCCGATGTTGCCGTCGATCATCAGGTTCTCGGCCTCATCGGGGGGAAATAGAATCCACCGCTTGCGGCCCATGATCGTGCAGTTCAGGTTCTCAGCGGGGTCGTAGTGGAGCGGGGTGGTTTGTTCACCGCTGCCCATCCACATGATGCCCTCGGCCAATTCATGGCGTTCGATGAAGGGCGGCAGTGCGCAGTCTTGCTCGAGCACTTGGAGGAGGCCGGGGAAGCTGTCGCGGATCACCTTGCGGAGAAAGCCGACCGGCTCGAACACGAGTGCTTGGGTCAGATAGTGGTCGCTGTCCCCGATGGAGTACACCTCGTGCAGGAAGTCGCCGAACCGGTACGGGATGAAGTCTTCGGTGTACGTGGTTGCGTCTTGCACGACCCGTCGGCAGAACACGGTGGCGTCTTCGCCCAGCAGCTCCTCCAGGCGGTCGGGCGTCCTCCACGTGTCGATCGAGGACCAATCGTCCATGCCCCCGGTGATCAGTGTGGGCGCGTCGGCCGTGCGGACCACGGTCTCGAACTCGTCGCGCGTGATGTTGTCGAGCCGGTCAGGTCGGCGCAGCTCGAACGGGACGATCTCCTGCAGATCCGTCGAGAACGTGAGCGTCACAGTGCAATTGTACCGACGCGGTTGAACTCCGCCCGCTGCTCACTCACGTCTGCACCCGGTCCGGACGTGAGAGCTCTCACGTTTGCACCCGGTCCGGGCGTGAGAGTCACAGTTGTACCCGGCCCCGCTGTGACTATTGGGAGGCGATGACTTCGTCGCGGAGGTCGCGCTTGAGGATCTTGCCGCTGGCGTTGCGGGGAAGGGAGTCGTGGACGATCGAGACTCTCGTCGGCACTTTGAATTTGGCGAGGTGCGACCCGATGAACTGCTGGAGTTCGCCGACCTCGAGCGTCTCGCCTGGCTTGACCATGACGTGGCAGGCGAGCTCCTCACCGAGGCGCTCGTCTGGGATGCCGTACACGGCCGCCTCGTAGACGGCGGGGTGTTGGTAGATCGTCGCTTCGACTTCGGCGCAGTAGATGTTCTCGCCACCGCGCAGGATCATGTCCTTCGCTCGGTCGCTGATGTAGATGAAACCCTCGGCATCAAGATGTCCGATGTCGCCGGAGCGCAGCCAGCCGTCGACGATGGTCTCAGCGGTTGCCTCCGGGCGATTCCAGTAGCCGCGAATGAGCGAAGGACTGCGGAACCAGATCTCGCCCGTTTCGCCGATCGGCAGTTCATTGCCCTCGGGGTCGGTGATCTTGAGATCCATGATCGGCACCGGCCGACCGGTCGACTTGGGGTTGTTGACGAAGTCGTCGCCTGAGTTCTGGGGGCCGTAGGCATTCGTTTCCGTCATGCCATAGCCGAGGCCGGGGCGACCGCGCTGGAACTCGTCTTCGATGCGCTTCACGAGCTCTGGCGGCATCGGTGCGCCTCCACCGCCGACCGAGCGGAGGCTCGACGTGTCGCGCTCGTTGAAGGTTTCGGCTTCGAGCAGATCCCAGCTCATCGTTGGCACGCCGACGAAGTTGGTGACGCGCTCTTGCTCGATCAGTTCGAGGGCACGATTCGGCTCCCACTTGTAGGTCATCACGAGCTTGGCGCCGCCGACGAACGAGCCGAGCATCACCGGCACGAGTCCGGTCACGTGGAACAGCGGCACGCACAGCATGAAGGCGGTCTGTGGCGCGCCGCCTTCTTCGATCGTTGCGGGGTCTTCAGGTTCACGCAGGCTGCCGACGGCGGCCCGGGCGGCGAATGCGAGGAGTGCGCTGAGCACGGCGCGGTGCGTCGATACGGCCCCCTTCGGGCGCCCGGTTGTACCAGAGGTGTAGAGGATCGTCATGTCCTCATCGGGGTCGATCTCGACGTCGGGCATCGTTGCGCCGGGTGTGAGTAGGTCGTCGAGCGAGAGGACGCCGTCAGGCAAGTTGCCGGCAGGTCGGACGACCACGATGGTGGCGTCGATGTCGCCGGGCGCAGCAGCCTGCATGCGGCCAAGTCGCTCGTCGTCGGCGATGACCACTTTCGACCCGGAGTCCTGGAGTGCGAAGACCAGTTCTTCGGTCACCCACCAGGCATTCATCGGCACGGCGACTGCACCCACGGAGGTGATGGCCGCGAAGGCCGCGATCCATTCGGGGTAGTTGCGCATCGCGATGGCGACACGGTCGCCCTTCTCGACGCCGAGATCGTTGACGAGCGCGTGACCCATCTGACCGATCAGGTCGAGGAGTCGTGGCATCTCCCAGCGCTCGTCTTCGAAGATGATGAACTCGTCGGTGCGTTCCGCTGCGAGCGCGAAAAGCGCTCGAATGTTCGGTGGGGTACCGGCGAACACCTTGCTGGTGCGACCGAGCACTTCAGTCTCTTGGATCTCGAACATCGAGCCGGGCGCGCAGACGGCCGCGCAGGCTTCCTGGAAGGTCATCGTCATATGTCCGACATGGTGCCAGGCCACAGTCGTCTGAGCGAACTCCGCCGCCAAACTCCTCGGTCGTATGATCGCCCGTCGTGACATGGCTCGATGCGCTGCTCGTGTCGCAACTCGATGACGACGTGTTCGAACGTGTCTTCGGCGTGCTGATGATCCCGAGGCGAGCGAGGGGTCAGGTCCAGGGTCGCGATTGCAGCACTGCGCGGGTCGCATCGTCGGCGGGGTACAACGTTTCGATCGACAGGTCGGCGACGGTGACGTCACGGGCGGCGCCGAACGCGGTGATGGTCGACAGGAACGACAGCTGCTCGCCGCCGATGGTGATGCGCATGGGCAACACGATTTCGTCTCCGCGCATCACGCTGTCCTCGGCGCCCGGCGCGTAGCTGCTGCACTCGTCGATCAGCGCAGCGAGATCAGGGTCATGCGTGGCGGCGAGCGTGTGGCGCATGTGGCTGAGCAGCTGCGCGGCGAAAGCGTCGAAGTCAGAGATGCGCGGGGCGAGGCCACCGGGATGGAGCGTGAGGCGAGCCACGTTGCCGTCTTCGAGCAGATGTGTAGCGACGCCGGCGGACAGCCAGAAGGCCCCTGCGTTCGCGTTGATGAGATTCCAACGGCGGTCGATGACGGTGGTCGGGTTCGGGTCGTTGCCGTTGAGGACGAGGTCGATCACCTCTCGAACCGGGGTCATTGCCTCGTCGTCGATGGCGCGCTCGGCGTACACCGGGGCGAACCCGGCGGCGAGGAGCAGGTCGTTGCTCACGCGCAACGGCAAGTCGAGGTCGCTGGCGAGGTGCAGCAAGAGTTCGCGACTCGGCTTGGCCCGTCCCGTCTCGACACACGAGAGGTGTCGCGTCGACACGCCGGTGCGCGTCGACAGGTCGAGTTGGCTCAGCCGTCGTCGCGTGCGCCATTCGCGCAACAGCGGGCCGGCGTGGGTTCGAGTCGACATGCCGTGAGCGTAGGGCGGCCCCTGTCGCCATCGCTTGACCCACCAGGTCATGGCGGCGATGACCTCATCGGTTCACGATGAAGGCATGGAAGCACCACACACCTCTTCTCCCGAGTCACTGCTCCGCATGGTTCTTCGCGCCAACGCGACGACCTCTGGTTTCGGCGGCCTCGCGGCTGCCATCGCCCCCGGCCCGATCGACGACGTGCTCGGCACGGGTCAGGAAGGCTGGGTGCGTCTCATCGGCATCGGACTGGTGGCCTTCGCGGCGCTCGTCGTCGCAACGTCGCGGTTCGACCGAGCCGAGCTGGCCAAGGCGGTGCCTGGCATCTCGCTCGGCGACGGATCCTGGGTCATCGGCACGGTCGTGGCGATCGCACTTGGCTGGTTCTCGACCAGCGGCGCGGTGGCGATGGGTCTCGTCGGCGTGATGGTCGGGATGTTCGGGGTCGAGCAAGCAGTGCTCGTCCGCTCCATGTCGCGCTCCGCGGCTACGTGATCGAGTAGTGGTTGAGGTCGGGGTCGTGACTCATCGACCAGTAGTCGACCAGCCGCCACGGCATGATCACGACAACTCGGCCTGCGTCGTTGCGATACCAGTTGCGGAGACCGTCGGTGCTCCAGATCAGTTGCTCGTGTTCGGCATCGAACGCATCGTTGTAGTCGATCATCGGCTGCTCGTAGACCTCGATTGATCGACCATCGGCCTCCGCCACTGCGGCCACGCAGGCACTGATGTGGCGGGCGTGGCACTCGGCCTGGAAGATTGCGCTGCCGCCGTGCCCGAGCCCCGTGGTGGGACCTTGCATGATGAAGAAGTTCGGGAAGTCGGCCACGGTGATGCCGAGGTAGGCCATCGGGTCGTCGTCGGCCCACAGGTCGGCGAGATCGACGCCGTCGCGGCCTCGAAGGCCCAGCCGACTGGCGCCTTGAAACACTTCGAATCCGTTGGCGAGGACGACCACGTCGTGCTCGCGATGTTGACCGTCGGCGACGACTCCGCTTGCGTCGACATGATCGACTGGCTCGACCACGAGTTCAACGTTCGGCTTGCGAACCGTGGAGAACCAGCCGTTGTCGAGCAGGATGCGCTTCCCATATGGCGGGTAGGTCGGCATGCACTTCTCGATCAGGTCCGGTCGCCCGTCGAGTTCGGTGAGGAGATGGTCCGCCATCTGCTGGCGGTGCCGTTCGTTGGCTGGGTTGATCGAGTGCGGATGTTCCCAGTCGGGGTCTTTGCGCAACAGGGGGAGCAGCCCGTCGCCGTAGCGCCACAGCATGACGAAGCGGAACCATGCTGCGTAGAACGGCAGGTGTTCGAACAGCCACTGCGACCCCTCGGGAATCGGGTCGTGGTACCGGGGAATCGGTCGGGCCCACTGCGCCGTGCGCTGATACACGGTGAGCGACGCGACATGGTCGGCGATGGCTGGCACGATCTGCATGGCCGAGGCGCCGGTACCGATCACCGCCACGTGTTTGCCCGAAATGTCGAGGTCGTCGGGCCAGTTCGACGAGTGGAAGCAGCGCCCACCGAACGTGCCGGTGCCCGGAACCGGCGGTGGTTTGGGCACGTTGAGCTGCCCGATCGCGCTGATCAGCACTTGGTACTGGCGTTCCTCGGTGCCGGATGTGGTGGCGAGTTCGACGTGCCACAGCTGCGCATCGTCGTCCCACTGTGCGCCGGTCAGGCTCGTTTCGAATTGCACGTGACGGGTGACGTCGCATTCGTCCGCTGTCTGCTGGAGGTAGGTCTCGAGGTCCGCTTGCGGCGCGAAGAACCGTGACCATCGGTGCGGCCGTGCAAACGAGAAGGAGTAGGCGTGGTTCGGCGTGTCGACTCCCGCTCCCGGGTAGCGGTTGTCGCGCCACACCCCGCCGACACTCGGCGCGCGTTCGACGATGTCGTAGTCGAGGCCCATCCGGGCCAGTCGAGCGCCCATGATGATGCCGCTGGCGCCGGCCCCGACGATGAGGATGCTGGGATGTTCGGCTGCTGCTGGCCATTCGACATCGCGAGAAATGAAGCCCATCTCCTCGCGCATCATCGGTGCGTACTCGGGAGCGACCGGCTCGCCGAGACAGGTGCTCATCATCTCGACCATCAGCTCGTCACCGGGGTCGTCGATCGCCGGCTTGCTGCCAGATGCGGCGGCGGCTGCCGCCCAGATCTGCTCGGCGATCTCGTCGGAGAAACCAGCATCTTCCGGAGCAACCAGACGCACGTCGCGCCGCGGGAGGAATGGCTCGGCAAGCCACTTGCGGTCGCCGGTGATCTGGAAGAGACACATCACCAGCACACGCAGGTCGGCGTCACGGACGGCGTCGCCGACGGTCATCTCACTCATTGTCAACCAGCGTGGCGCACTTGGCGGCTGGGCAACGAGTCCAGTCGAAGCGGATTCGGTCCAAGGCAACGAGTTGGCGTGCTCCCTGGCACGATGTCGACCGATGAGCGGCATGTCGACGGCGGAGTTTCTCGGAATGATGGACCATGGCGAAGGCCAATGGACGGTGCCGATCACCGACCGCGCCGTTGGCGGCGGCCGTGGGTCGCTCTTCGGCGGCGTCGGACTCGCGGTGGGAGTCGCCGCGATGGAGCTTGAGACTGGCCAGCCAGCGGTGTGGGCAACTGCGCAGTACATCGCCACGATGTACAACCCGTCGGAGATGCGGCTCGATGTGGCGAAGCCGGCCGTCGGGCGGACGGTGACGCAGTGCCGCGTCTCTGGCACGTTCGATGGCGACGATGTCGTCACCGTGCTCGGCGCCACCGGCCAGCGCCCCGAGAAACTCCGCGGCATGTGGGAGCAGTACCCCGACCCCGTGGCGCCATCCGAGTCCGTCGATCCCGAACGACACTTCGACTACCCGTCACTCCACGATCACGTCGAAGTGAAGATGGCGCGCGGCATGTTCGGGTTCTCCGGCGTCGGCGAGCCGACAGGCGACAACCGATCGTTGGTGTGGGTGCGCATGCCCGAGGTGCGCGTCGACGCCGCTGCACTGGCGATCATCGCCGACTACAGCCCATCGGTCATCGGCAACGCCGCGGGCAGAGTGACGAACCTGTCGAGCCTTGACAACACGATTCGATATGCCGACGCGGCCCTTGATGACACCGACTGGGTGTTGTGCGACAACCGTGTCGAGTTCATGGGCAACGGATTCGCACACAGTTCGTGCCTGATGTGGAGTGAGTCGGGTCAACTGCTTGCCACCGCGAGTCAGTCCATGACGATTGTGCTCCTCTGACGAGGAGCGGCGACTGACGTCGCCTCCAGCGACTTCGTCGCTGCAATCGGTGCTTCGTGCTCCGCACGAACTCGCTGCGCTCGGCGGGTCTTGGCCACCGGCGTGCGGGTTTCAGCGGTCGCGCATCTCGGTGCCGACGCCGGCGGTGATGAACACGACCGTCGCCGACTGGCCGTCGACGAGGTCGGCGGTGTGCCACACGCCGGGCGCGTTGACGACTGCCTGACCGGCCGAGATCGTGACGGAACTGACCGATCCGTCGGGGGTCTCCTGCGTGAGCGACACGCTGCCAGCGGTACACAACACGAGTTCGCTGCCGTTCGGGTGCATCTCCCAGGTGTCCCATGACTCGGTGAACGTGTGCATCGAAACCAGCCGACCGTCGAAGCCGTCGTCGCTGTGCGCTTCGCCATACTCGGCATA
>JAJCXU010000636.1 GCA_029263275.1 Ilumatobacter sp. | reverse complement strand
CCGTTCTGGCGGCTGCCGAGGCAGCAACAGGTGAGCGCCCCGCGCCGATCGAGCGCATGACCTGGCACGATGCGATGAACCGCTTCGGCATCGACAAGCCTGACCTCCGCTTTGGTATGGAGCTGCAAGAGCTCACGTCGGTCTTCGCCAGCACCGAATTCAAGGCGTTTGCCGGCGCGGACGCCATCAAGGGCATCAAGGTCGATGGAGGCGCCTCCGAATACGGTCGCAACCAACTCGACAAGCTCACCGACCGTGCCAAGTCGGCGGGCGCCAAGGGAATGGTGTGGCTCAAGTGCACCGACGAGGGCTTCGACTCGCCTGTCGCCAAATTCCTGTCGGACGACGAGGTGCCGGCGGTCAAAGCGGCGATGGGCGCCGAGACGGGCGACCTGATCCTGATTATTGCTGACGAGTGGGATACGACGTGTGAAGTGCTCGGCATGCTCCGCAACGAAATCGGTCGCCCGCCGGTGCACGAGGGCCCGTATCGCTATGTCTGGGTTGTCGAGTTCCCATTGTTCGTCGGTCGCGACAAGGAAACCGGGCAGCCCAAGTCGGGTCACCACCCGTTCACGATGCCGCACCCTGACGACATCGACAAGTTCGAGAGCGACCCGATGTCGGTCCGCTCGATCGCGTACGACCTCGTCCTCAACGGTTGGGAGCTGGGCTCGGGCTCGATCCGAATCCACGAGCCGGAGCTGCAGCGCAAGGTGTTCACTGCGCTCGGCATCTCCGACGAAGAGGCGGAGAAGAAGTTCGGCTTTTTCCTCAACCCCTTCGAGTACGGCGCCCCGCCGCACGGTGGCTTCGCGTTCGGTCTCGACCGCCTCGTGGCCATCCTGGCGGGGGAGGAGAACATCCGCGAGATCATCGCCTTCCCCAAGACGCAGAGCGGCGCTGACCCGATGACCAACAGCCCCATCCCCGGCGATCCGAAAGCAATGGCCGAACTGGGGCTGAAGGTCCTTCCGCCGGCCACCTGAGTCACCCGTAGGCTTGCCCCGTGGAGCCGAACGGTCAGCGACGCGCAGCAATGGTCATCTCGGCGTTTGCGGCCGTGCTGGCAGTGATCGCAATCGTCCGGGTCGTTGGTGGTGACAGTGGCGACGCGTCCGACACGCTTCCGTCGGTCGAACTCACCGCGGCCGAGGACACAGCGATCTCCACGGATGACCTCATCGGTGGCCCGCTGGTGATCAACTTCTGGTACGCCGCCTGTCCGCCCTGCGCGAATGAACTCAAGCATTTCGCCGCCGTGCACGAGGACTACGGCGATGAGGTGCGGTTCGTCGGGGTCAACGCCATCGACACGGTCGAGGAAATGACGGAATTCGCCGGCGAACGTGGCGTGACGTACGAACTCTTCCAAGACCGTCTTGCAGAACTCCAGACCGAGATGCGCTTGACGTCATTCCCGACGACGTTGTTCGTCACGAGCGATGGAACGATCATCGAGCGCACCGGCGTGCTCGACGAGTCGAGTCTCGAGAGCGAAGTGCTCGACCTGCTCGCCACCGAGCAGTAACTGTCCCGTCTCAGTGCAAGATGTGACGATGGCGCTTGGTCCAGTTCGTCCATCGTGACCAGCCGGGTGACCCGGCGATCATCCAGAGCAGTGTGAGGCCGATGACCTCTGTGATGTGTGCACTCTCGGCGAGCACCGTCCGTCCGCCATCGATGATGTCGGCCAGCGCACTAATCGAAATCGTCAGAATCAATGCGGCGGCGAAGGGCAACAGGCCGTGGGAACGATGGGGCTTCCACGCGACATAGGCGAAGCCGATGGCGAGCGCCACGCCGAATGCGCCGATGTGGCGAGCGAGGTGATTGTCGGCGCCATCGAGGTGGCCACCGACCAGGGCCACGACGTTCTGGGCGAACAACACAACCGCGACCCAGGCCATCGCGGGTCGCAGCCATCCGCCACGGCCGAGCACTGCGGGACGGGTTCGTTCGGTGATGACTCCGACCAGGTTCGGGATCGGGTCGGCTGATCGAAATCGGAGTTGCCGGCTCAGGTCGCCGATGTGGACCGCCAACGTCGAACACTCGGCACACCCGGACAGGTGCTGATCGAGCGCCTCGTTCTCCGCTCCGGTGGTCTCGCCGTCCTCTCGAGCCGACAACATCTCGCCAGCATCAGCGCAGGTGACCGGGGGCGGGTCGGTGAGAGCCATGTCACAGAGGTCGAAGGTCCCACGCATTTGGTTCCCGAGTCGGCACAATGTTCCAGTGGATCGGCTGACGCAGTTGCTGCTCGAGGCGCAGACGGGTGACCGTCGCGCGTTCGAACAGTTCATCGCGGAGACGCAAGCTGACGTCTGGCGGATGTGTCGTCACCTCGGAGATCTCCGCGACGCTGACGACTTGGCTCAAGAGACCTACGAACGTGCTGTCGGTTCGCTCCACCGGTACCGCCGCGAGGGCCCGGCCAAGGCATGGTTGTTGACCATCGCTCGTCGAGTGTGCGTCGATCACACCCGTCGTCAGCAGCGTCGACGTCGGCGTGATGCACTCGCCATCGACGAGGCGTTGGCAGGTGGCGGACTCGGCTCGGTCATCGCACCCGACGACGCAGGACGCCTCGCCCTCGACTCCCTCGTCGACAGCCTCGACGATGACCGCCGCGCAGCGTTCGTCTTGACTCAGGTGCTCGGTCTGCAATACGCCGAAGCGGCAGAGGTTCTTGGCTGCCCCATCGGCACGGTCCGTTCCCGGGTGGCCCGCGCCCGCCGCGACCTCGTTGCCGCCGACCGCAGCGAAACACTGCCGCCGACGGGAACCAACGACGCCTCGGCGACGACCTGACCGACGTGGAGCCCATTTCGACCAATTTCCGATGGCGTCAGATTGCGCTCGTCGCGATCGCTGCCCTGGTCCTCGTTGCCTGCGGCGGCTCGTCCAGTGACGACTCCAGCGCTGGGGGCAGCACGTTGTCGGGCGTCATCCTCGATCCGCCACCGCAAGTCGACCTCGTCAGCCTCCCGTCGCTGAGCGACCCCGGCACCGATGTCGACTTTCGGGCTCGCCCGGGAGGCATGCGAGTCGTCTACTTCGGATTCACCAACTGCCCCGACGTGTGCCCGACGACGCTGGCGGACCTCACCATCGCCCTCCGCAAACTCGATCCGGCCGATGCGGACTTGGTCGACGTGGTGATGGTCACCGTCGACCCGGAGCGCGACCTCGATCGCCTCGATACCTACGTCACGAGCTTCGTCGAGGGCGCAATTGCCGTCGGAACGCTCGACGTCGAGCAGACCGTCGCTGCCGGCGCTCCGTTTGGTGCCAGCTGGGAAGTACGCAAGCTCGACAGCGGACTGGTCGAAGTCGACCATTCGCCGTTCCTCTACGCCGTCGACGATGCGGGTCAATTGGTGCTCTCGTGGCAATTCGGGGCAACATCGGACGACATCAGCAATGACCTGTCACTACTCTTGGACCGATACGAGGCATGACGATGACATTCCGAGCGACGTTGACCATGATGACTGCCGCTGCGGCACTGGTGCTCGCCTCCTGCGGAGGCAGCAGCGACACGGCGGGTGTCAGCAGCGCCGGTGTTCCCGACCTCGAGGAGAACCTGCCGGGATTCGGCGCCGTGCTGAGCGACAGCAGCGCCACCTACGAGTACACGATCCCCGTCGGTGCGGGCGACGCGCTCGATGCCGGTGAGCCGCTCTCGATCCTGCCGCGTTCGCTCACGACGACCGTCGGTCAGACGATTCGCATCGTCAACGAGGACACTCGTGGTCACAGCGTCGGTCCGTGGTTCGTCAGTGCGCGGGCCACGCTCCGTCAGGAGTTCACGACACCCGGCTCGTACGAGGGGTTGTGCACGGTGCACCCATCTGGTGAGTTCATTCTGCAGGTGTTGCCGCGTTGACCCGGCGTGCCGCGAAGCTGACGGCTGGGGTCCTGGTGGCCCTCGTCCTCACCCTCATTCCGGCGGGTGTCGTTCGCGCTGACCCAGCGGGTCCCACCGACTATCGCAGCGAGATCATCGGCATCGATCCGCCGACACCGGGAATCTCGCTCGCCATCCTCGGAGGCGACTCGTTCGTCGAGCTGCGGGTCGACACCGGTGTCGAGGTCACCGTGATCGGCTACCGGGGCGAGCCGTACTTGCTGTTCGAGCCTGACGGGACGGTGCTCGAGAACACACTGTCACCGACGACCTACCTCAACGCCGAGCGATATGGCACTGACTTCCCTGAGTTCGCCGATCCGGATGCAGACCCCGAGTGGCGCGAAATCGGTACGGCGGGGCGATGGTCGTGGCACGACCACCGCGCCCACCTGATGCAGCCGGTTCCGCCGTTCGGCACGCAGCCCGGTGACCGCATCCTCGAGAGCGTGGTGCCCCTCGTGGTCGACGGTGCCGAGGTCGACGTCACGGTGATCAGCACCTGGCAGCCCGAACCGTCGTCCGTTCCGATCTGGATCGGAGGTGTGCTCGGCCTCCTGGCCGGACTCGGTGGGGTGCTCCTGATCATGCGTGGTGGGCCGATCGCCGCAGCAGCGTTGGTCCCGGCTGCATTCGGGCTGATCGCAGGTGCCTGGCAATACTCATCGCTTCCCGCCGAGACGGGTCCGAAACTCACGTGGTGGTTGTTGCCGATACTCGCCGGTGTCGCCGCGATGTGCGCTCTGGTGCCCTTTGTTCGTCGGGATCGGACGATTGCGTCGGTGCTCGTCGGGCTCGCCGGAATACTCCTGACCGGGTGGGCGTGGATGCGGCTCGACGGGCTCACGGCAGCGATCGTGCCCACCAACGCACCAAACTGGTTCGACCGTGGGACAACGGTCGCCGTGCTCGTTGCAGGCTTTCTCGTCGTGATCCTCGGTGCGTGGGAACTGATCGGGTCCACGCAACGACCTGACAAACGTGAACACAACTCATCCGATCAATAACCACTCTCGACGGCGCTTCGGAGCGCTCCTGCTCGTCGCCGGCCTTGGACTGGTGGCGTGCGGATCAGACGATGCAGCGTCTGACGACGTCGCAACCACGGAAGCGCCCGAGGCCGCAGTGAGCATTGCCGACCCGTGGTCGCGTCAACCTGCTGAGGGTCAGACCACGTCGGCGGTCTACGGCGTCGTCACTAACCCCGGCGCAGAGGACATCACCGTGATTGCCGCCACGACGTCGGCCACCGACACCGCTGAACTGCACCAGGTGACCGTCAACGACGAAGGCCAGATGTCGATGAGCGAGAAGGAAGGCGGGTACGTCATTCCTGCCGGTGAGTCCCTCACGTTCGAGCCGGGTGCAGCGCACATCATGCTGCTCGGTATCGATCCGATGACCTACCCCGACATGGTCGACGTGACGCTCGAGTTCGACAACGGCTCGACGCTCGAGTTCATGGCCGAAGTCCGCGCGATCGGCAATGACGACATGGCCGACATGGATAACGGCGACGGCGAGATGGACGGCGAGATGGAGATGGACGGCGAGATGGACGACGAGATGCAGACCGACGACGGCTGACCCCATCGGTCCACCTAGCGTGGAGTGATGCAATCATTCACACCGATCGACAACGCTGCCCGGGTCTCTGCGATTCGATCGTTGGTCGCCGGAGGGGAGCTCGGTGTGGATGCGTTGCTCCTGACCGATCTCATCGATGTCCGCTGGTTGACCGGGTTCACCGGCTCCAACGGCTGGGTCGTCGTTCGATCCGACGAAGTGCTGCTCGGCACCGACACCAGGTACGGCGAGCGTGCCGCCGCCGAAACGGGCGGCAGTGGTGTCGAGATCGTGGCGATTCAGGATCGGGGTGAGCTCCACGAGGCGCTCGTCGAAGCGGCGGGGACGGGAACGGTGGGCCTCGACGCTCGGTCGACAACCCACGCACAATGGAAACAATTGGCCGCCGACCTCTCGTTGGCTTCGGTCGACTCGATTGTCGGCACGGCCCGAGAAGTCAAGGATGCGGCCGAGATCGAACGCATCGAAGCGGCGTCAGCAGCTGCTGACGCCGCGTTGGGTGAGGTCGAGTCGATGCTATTCGGAACGCTCGACACACCGGTCACGGAAGCGGACATTCGCGACGAACTCGAATACCGGATGCGGCGCCACGGAGCCGACGACCGGAGCTACAACACGATCGTGGCAAGCGGCCCAGACCACGCTGCTCGGCCGCATCACGAAGTGGGTCGCCGAACCGTCGGCGACGGTGACACGGTCGTGATCGATGTCGGTGCTCTCATCGAGGGCTACCACTCCGACATGACGCGGTCGTACGTCATCGGTGAGCCCTCGGCACGGCAGCGCGAGATCTACGAACTCGTGCAGGTTTCTCAAACCGCTGGCCTTGATGCGCTTCACCCCGGCGTCACCGCTACGGCGGTGGACACCGCGTGCCGTGAGGTCTTCGTCGCAGCTGGGTACGGCGACTGGTATCTGCACGGAACTGGCCATGGGGTCGGGCTGCAGATCCACGAATCGCCGTTCCATTCGCAGGCCTCGAACGAGGTGATCCGAACCGGCAACGTGGTGACCGTCGAGCCGGGCCTCTATCGTGGCGGCTTCGGTGGCATCCGCATCGAGGACCTCGTGGTGGTGACACCTGAGGGACATCGAGTCCTGACGCATCATCCCAAGCGACCGTTCAACACGTAACTCTCCACCCAGAAACAGAGAAGCCCATGCCACAGATTTCCGTGAACGACCTGAAGAATGGTCTCACTCTCGAACTGGAGAACGGCCTGTTTCAGGTCGTCGAATTCCAGCACGTCAAGCCGGGCAAGGGTGGCGCGTTCGTGCGCACCAAGATTCGCAACGCTCGGACCGGCGCGGTGATCGACAAGACCTTCAACGCCGGCATCAAGGTCGAACAGGCCATCGTCGACCGCCAGGACATGCAGTACTTGTACGCCGACGGTGACGACTACGTGTTCATGAACACGTCGACGTACGACCAGCTCAACGTGGAGCGCACAGCGCTCGGCGACGCCGCCGACTATCTCGTCGAGCAGATGATCGCCCAGGTCGCGATGTACCAGGGCGAGATCATCGGCGTCGAGATTCCGGCGTCGGTCGAGCTCGAGGTCACGATCACCGAGCCGGGTCTCCAAGGTGACCGGTCGAGCGGTGGCACGAAGCCGGCAACACTGGAGACCGGCAAAGAGGTGAAGGTGCCCCTGTTCGTGAACATTGGCGACCGGATCAAGGTCGACACTCGCACCGGCGAGTACATGGCCCGCGCCTGAGTCCTGGATCACTGTGGCATCGATCAACGCGAACATGTCGCGCCCGGACGAGCGGTCCGACGCGCGTGAACGAGCGCTCTATTTGCTGTACGAAGCGCATTCCAAGGGCATCAGCCCGAGCGACGCGCTCAGCTTGCAGGTGCTCGAACCGGACGAACTCACCGTCGAACTCGTCACCGGTGTCGAGACGCACGCTGCGGACCTCGACGCGGCGATTGCCGGCAAGGCCAAGGGGTGGACGCTGGAACGCATGCCGGTGCTCGATCTCAACGTGCTCCGCCTGGCCGCCTTCGAACTGCGTGAACGCACCGATGTGCCGGTTGCGGTGGTTCTCGACGAGGCCGTGAAGCTGGCGAAGCGTTTTTCCACTGACGACAGCGGGAAGTTCGTCAATGGTGTGCTGGCTGCTTTGTCGAGCGAGCTGCGACCAGACGACCCACTTCGTTGACGCGAGACTGAGGTCATGACCGACCAGGTGACGATCGATCGGAGCGACGACGCGCCCGACGATGCAGTCGACCTGAGCGACGCTGCAGAGGCGCCGGTTCCGAAGCGGACCGTGAACGAATGGCTGCGGCAACGGACGATTCCGCAGGTCCTGCTCACGTGTGCTGTGGTGCTCTGGACGGCCTACTTCACACAGCGCGGCCTCGATATCCATCACGGCCTCGGCACGTCGTCGTACGACTCGGGTCTGTACGACCAGGGAATGTGGCTGCTGTCGCGAGGCAAGGCTCCCTTTGTCACGTTGATGGGCAGAAACATGTTCGGCGACCACACGTCGTTCGTGCTGCTGTTCCTCGTTCCGCTCTATTGGATTGCTCCCGGCGCGTGGATCATGTTTTTCGGGCAGTCAGCGGCCATCGCCGCGGGTGCGATCCCGGTCTTTCTGTACGGCCGCCGACGGTTGGAGTCTGAGTGGTTGGCACTGATTGCCGCTGGCACGTACCTGCTGCACCCGGCCGTGGGCTGGGCGAACCTCGAAAACTTCCACCCGGACTCATTCCTCGGTGTCTTCGTCGGCGTGGCGCTCTACGCGGCATTGGAACGGAAGTGGAAGTTGTACGCGGCATTCGTCGTGCTGTCGTTGCTCGTCAAAGAAGACGTTTCGCTCGTCCTCGTCCCGCTCGGTATCTGGGTCGCGATTCGCCGCGACCGTCGGATCGGATTGATCACGGTGTTCGGCTCGCTGTGGTTCATGTTCACGGCGATGTACGTGGTGATGCGCGGGTTGATCGGCCAACCGACACTGAATGCCTGGCGCATCCCGTTCAGTCAGCCGGGCGACGGAACTGGGGCGGCAGCGAAACGCCTGATCGACACGGCGGTGACCAACCCGACCCAACTCGTTGATCACCTCCGAGCAGATGGACGCCCGTGGTACCTGTGGCAGATGACGTCGCCGTTTGCGTGGATTTTCCTGCGGCTGCCAGGCATCGCACTGATCAGCGCTCTGGTGCTGTTCACCAACGTGCTGAGCACGTTCTGGTACCAGTATCAGATCCAGTATCACTACGCGCTCGTTGCCGTGCCGGCGCTTGCCATCGGTACGGTCCACGCGCTCGGCGCGGTGCAGGGGCGCGTCGAACTGCAATCGTTCCAACTGCCGTTGCGGGCCGTTGGTATCGGTGCGCTCGCCTTCTCGTCGTTCGTCACCGCGTACATGTGGGCCCCGATGCCGTGGGGCCGCACGCTGCTGTTCTATGGCGATCCGGACAACGTCTACGCGGTGACGATGCGCGAGATCATCGAGGAGATTCCCGAAGGAGCGAGCGTGGCTGCCCATCACCGGGTGACGCCGCACATCGCGTATCGAACCGAGATCTACCAGTTCCCGAATCCGTTCCGTCTGGTGCTCTACGGGCCCGACCGCTCGCTCGAAGGCATCCGGCTCGCGGAGCGTGCCGACGGCGTCGACTTCGTCGTGCTGCCCACAAGTGAGGACGAGAACGTGGCCGACGACTTCGCAGTGATCGAAGAGGCGTTCATCGAAGTGGCGGCCAATCAGTACTGGGTCCTCTACGAGCGCGATCGAAGCGTTCCACTGCCCGGCAACTGACGTTGCGCCCAGCGGGATTCCTCCGCCTTCTGCGGAGCGGTAGGTGTGGCGGTCAGCGGGATCTGTAGACGCGTGAGCGGTGATTAATTCGCAGGACGATGACGGCGTGCTGATTGTCGTCGATCTCGTAGATCACTCGATACGCCCCTCGTCGCGCAGCGTGCAGCCCGGCGAGTTCGCGCTGTAGACGCCCTCCGACGCGGTGGGGGTTGGCGACCAGGGCGCCCAGCATGAACTCGACAATTGCAGCGGCGGTGCCTTCTGTAAGTCGATCCAGGTGCCGTTGTGCTGGGCCGGTGACGCGCAGTTCGTAGGGGTCGTCGCGCTCGGTCACTTGGACGCGAAGCGCGCGCGAAGTTCGTCGCCTGTGACGTAGTTGCCGGTGTCGGCCGCACGCTTCGCTTCAGCGAGTCCGCGCATCGCTTCGGGATCGGACAGCAACTCGAGGGTGTCTTCGAGCGATGCTAGGTCGTCGGGGCTGATCATGACGGCTGCGGGCCGTCCGTTGCGGGTGACGACGATTCGGTCGTGAGTGTGCTCGACGCGGTCGATCATTTCGGAGAACTTCGACTTGACCTGGGCAAGCGGCAAGGTTGCGGACATGACTAATATTATAGTCACCGTCGAGACCCCCGGATGACGACGCCTGAGAAAGGACCCCAGCATGCTCCCATCTCACCGACTCGTTGCCGTCCTCGCAATCATCTGGCTGACCACCGTCGCAGCATGCGCCTCAGATGACCCGGCATCGACCGAGGCGCCAACCACCACGGAACCACCAGCGACGACCGAGGCACCGACGACCGCGGAATCGCCAGCGAACACCAATCCTCCGGCAACCGTCGTCGACGAGCCGGAGTCATCTACCGTCGTGGGGGCGCTCGACTTCAACCGCGACAGTGATCCCGTACGCAACCCGTCGGTGTTCGGATACAGCGCCTTCGACGAGGTGGACGAAGCTGCCATGGTCGAAGAGGTGAGTGAGACTCTGGGTGACGCAGATGACGACACGGACTGGATTCCGATGCCCGACGCCTACGCATGCAACGGCGCTTCGGAGTACCGGTCGCTGCTCTGGAATGACATTCGCTTCGTCCTGACGCGACAGTCCGTCGACCCCACCGCAACGTATCTGTCGGCCTGGAGCATCGGTGACGCGGCGCTCGCGTTGTCGCCTCCGCTCGATACCGAGATCGCCGAATCGAGCGGCATCACCACCATCGACGGGATTGGACTCGGCACCCCGGCTGACCGGCTTGACGACGTGAGTTGGGCTCAGTCCCTTCGAAAGGACGACCGGTTTCTCGGACTCGCCGGAAACGGGCCGGTCGTGTTCCGGCTCGACGCCAGCGATCTTGTTGTAGCGATGAGCTACGAGCGCAACGACTGCTGAGCCTGAACGCCGTCGACGGCCTTGGTCCGCCGCAGCGACAGGCGATCAACCGGAGGGAGCGTATGTTCTAGAAGAATGACAAAGAACGAACATACGTTGGAAGAGATGAAGAGATGGATATCCTCCTGGCATGGGCATCGGGGCGCTCGCCGAACGGATCGATTCAGTCGACCTGGCGGACGCCTGTGCCATTGATCTTGCTGCTGCGCTGCGTGACTTGAACCGGGTTGATGGGTGGGTGTCGGTGCGCAAGGCTGAGATCACTCGTCGACTTGGCGAGCTTGAGGCTGAAGGGGCGGCACCTCCGGTCGTTGACGTGTTGGCTCGTACCGACCGCTCGTCGGGCAGGCAAGCAGCGAAGAACGAACGGCGCGCCAGTGCCTATGGCAACGTGCCGGCGTTGGGGGAGCAACGTGAGGCGGGGCGTGTCTCTGACGAGCACGCCGACGCTCTGGCCAACGCGGCAGGCAAGCTCGATGACGAGCAGCGTGCGCAACTGTTCGCCGCCGGCGCCGACCTGGCGTCGCACGCCGCGGCGACGACTCCGGCACAGTTCGCCCAGCACCTCCGTCGGCGAGTCGAGGCCCTCTCGACTGACGACGAGGCCATCGATCGGTCGGAACATCAACGGTCGCTTGCGACGCTGAGTCACGGCATCAACGACACGACGGGCATGGGCTGGATCCGCGCCGATCTACATCCCGACGAGTATCAGCGTTTCAAGGCGAAGATCGACGCTGAAGTCGCAGCGCTGCGCAAGAGCTCTGAACATGAGGGGGAGCGGTACGACCAAGTCGCTGCTGCTGCACTCGTCGGGCTCATCACGAGTACTCGAGCGTCAGCTCAGACCGTGCCTGAAGTGGTCGTGCACGTCGACCTCGCAACGCTCACGAGCGGTACGCACCTCGACACCGTCTGCGAATATGTCGACGGCACGTCACTGGCTGTGGAGACAGCTCGTCGCCTGGCCTGTGACGCCAAGATCATCCCCGTCGTCCTGGGTGGCGACAGCCAGCCGCTCGACGTTGGGCGGGCCAAGCGTCATGCGACCCGTGCACAGCGGGCGGCGCTGCGGTCGATGTACCGCACCTGTGCAGTTGACGGCTGCGAGACCAGCTTCGACCGCACCGAGATCCATCACCTCGCCGAATGGGACCACGATCACGGGCCGACCGACCTGGCGAACCTGCTCCCGGTCTGCACGTACCACCACCATCGAGCCCATGAAGGACGATGGCGATTGCAACTCGACGCGAGCACTCGACAACTCAGCGTGTTTCTTGCTGACGGCACGTTGCACAGCAGAAGCTGCCCCGACCTGCTCATCGAACGATCTGGCGAGCGACGAGCTGCCTGACGCCACCAGCTAGCGGGTCGGCGTGAGCGGGCAGGTCGATGGTGCGGACTGCCGAATGTTCTGTGTGCGTGCTGGACGTCTGCGGCTTCTTGTTGATCTCGCGTTTCGGGGCGGCTGACCGGCGCCGTCGCCGTCGAAGACTTGGACGACCCGCCCCTCGGCCACCTCGATGCCGGGTTGTCGGGTGACCACATGTCTGGACAGTTGGTGGTGCGGGGCCTAGGTTTCGTCGCACAACTGAGCGTGCCTGACCATTGGTGCACTTGCCGAATGGAAAGCGACCAACCGTTATGCCGACAGTTCCTGTCTTGTCCCGTTCCCGCCGCCTGTTGAGCACGCTCACCATTGCCGGCGCGGCAATTGCTGCGTCGGTCGTGACCGCGACGGTGGCCACACCGGCCCAGGTACTGGCCTTGCCGGGTGCGTCGGAATCAACTGTGGTCACTGTTGACCCGACCCGTGTGCTCGACACCCGCTTCGACGTCGGCCTCAACGGTCCGTTCCAATCCGACGCCGCACGCAAGCTCACCGTGACCGGCACCATCGAAACGTTCGACGAAAGCAAACCGCCGGCCGACCAGCGAGTCAACAAGATCGTCGTCCCGACCGGCGCGACCGGTGTGCTCTTGAACCTCACCGGCATTGGCCCAACAGGCTCAGGGTTCATCGGCGTCCGCCCCGGCAACGCAACCGGTGCATCACCAACATCAAACCTCAACGTCGTCCCCGGCCAAACCGTCCCCAACGCCGTCACCGTCGCAGTACCCACCACCGGCGCGAACGCTGGCCAGATCGACATCTACTACGGCTCAGCGGCCGGCAACACCATCAACATCATTGTCGACATCGTCGGCTACACGACCAACACCGGCCTCATCGACCTCGTCAACCGCGTCACCGCCCTCGAAACCTCCGGCGTCGCCGGACCACAAGGCGACACCGGACCACAGGGTGCCCCCGGTGCTGACGGCCAAAAGGGCGACCCGGGTGTGAATGCTGAATCTCCAGCGCAAGTGATCTGGGTTGCTGACGACAACACGGGCGACTACACCGCTCTGTCTGCGGCATTGACGGCAATCGGCACGACATTGCCGGCAGCGACCGCGACCAAACCGTATGTGATCAAGATCGCCCCCGGTGTCTACACCGAAACGTCGGTGGTCGCGATGAAAGACCACGTCGATATCGAAGGCTCAGGCCAAGACGTCACCACCATCACGTGCGCCTGTGCCAGCGCAACATTTCCGTCCCCGGTGCTGTCTGCAGGCAACATCACCGCGGAACTGCGGCACGTCACGATCGCCAACGCCGCCAATACCGGCACGCCCGCGTGGTCGGTCGGGATCTTGACGACCGATGTGCTCGCCGGTTCACTGTCGTTGCTGCACGTCACCGCTACCGCCACGGGCGCCAACAACAACTCCGGCGTGCGCAATTCATCGTCGTCGGCGACGATGAACGATGTGACCGCCACAGCGAGCGGCGGCGCGAGTTCCAACC
>JAJCXU010000635.1 GCA_029263275.1 Ilumatobacter sp. | reverse complement strand
CGGTCACGATCCCGTCGCCCTCCGAGCACAACACCTGCACACCCGACGACCATCCACCGGCTCGTCGATCAAGAAGGGACTGGGCAGTGGAGGTGCCTGCCGCACAGGTGCCGTCGAACGCCGCGGCGACTCGGGCGCCTTCGGCCGCTGCTTCGTCGAACACGTTGCGGGCATGCCAGAAGCTGACCGACTCAACGATGAGCAGGACGAAGCAGATCATCGCGACCGAACCGAACATGATCTCGAACCCGCCGTCGATCGCTCCCCGATCTCCCCGGAAGCGCGACGGAACCGTTCGACCCGATTGCTCGTTTCGGTTCGTCGTCGCTGTCGTCATCTCGGAGCGATCACGGGGAGGGAGCGACCGGATCGGGCACGCCTGTCTGGGCATCGTTGAAGACGCCGATGATGAAGAGGCCAGCAGCGATCGCCACGGCGACCGCGACGGCGAGGTAGATCAGCTTCGATGGAGCATCTTCGACGCCGGACTCGTCGCTGAGGTGAGTCCACAGGTCGTCGGCACGTTCTCGGCCGTGCTGGTAGGTGAGGGTCAGCCAGACCGCAATGGCGGTCGATGCTTGACGGGTGGTGTTGGTGGTCATTGCGGTGTTCTCCTTGTTGGTGTGGGTGTTCAGGCGAAGGCGTCAGAAATCTGGCGCATGATCGGGTAGGCGAGGAACATGACCATTCCGAAGACCATCCCCATCGTCGGAAGTGAGAGGTTCGAGTTGGCCTTGTCGGCGCGATCCTTGAGGTCGGAGAGCTGCTTGTCGCGCATCGACTTCGCCTCGGACCGGATGGTCGCTGCGACCGAGACACCGACCCCGGCCTGGCGTTGCAGAGACGTCGTGAGCCCTCGGAGTTCGGGGAGGTCGTAGGTTTCGGCCATTGCGGTGAGGGCGTCCCACACGCTGATGCCCATTGGTTGTGCTGTCGAGATCGTCTGACGGAGCAGGTCGAAACCGTCGCCGTCCCCGGCGTCGGCGGCGAACGAGATCGAGTCCTCAACCGAACGGTTCGTCGTCAACGCGATCGCAAGCAGTTGGACGAAGTCGTTCACCACCCGCCGCAGCGCCCGCTGCCGCCGGATCGCCCGGGATCGGGCGTCGGCGATGACACGCCATCCGAACAACGCAACCACCCCGAAACACAGCAGACCGAGGAGCGGCGACGGCGACACGGACCCGGTGGCGACGAGGAACGAGACGAGCATCGCCATCGAGAGCGTCGAGACGAACACGGCGGTCACGACTTGACCGAGCACTTGAGGCACGGTGAGCCCAGCGAGGCGAAGCGACTTGCCCAGCCGTTCGTCCACGAGCCGACCCAGCGGACCCGACGCCAGCGCGCCCCCGACCCTCGACGACATCACCCTGCCCGTCCCCGGTTGCGATGTCCTCGTGCCGTGAGGTCGTTCGACACGCGCGCGAACTGCGCGCAGTGTGAGTCGTGGTCGGCGTACTGCTCGGATCAGCGAGTACAGGCCGAGCAGTACGACGAAGCCGGAGAGGACGGCGGTGTTCCACACGCTCATGACATCACGTCCTCGGGGAGCCGGAGCCGGTAGCGGGCGCCGAGGTCGTAGCGGGTGAGCCGGCGCAGCCAGACGAGGCACGTCGCCCACATACCGCATGGGATCAGCAACCAGATCTGACCCGGCACCGTCCGGTACGGCGACAACAGGTCTGACGCGAAGACGGCGAGGCCACCAACGAACAGGATCGTGAGGCTGACGAGCCGGCGCATTGCGCGTTGGAAGATGCGACGGGTTCGGTCAATCTCGTCGCGAGCACGCATCTCGTCACGCGCAGCTGCAGAAAGTTCATCGAGCGTGTCGTAGATCCGCCCGCCACCCGCTGCTCCACCAACGACGAGAACAATCGCTGCGACGGCAGCATCGGCGGTCGGATGGGCAATGTCATCGGCGAGTCCCGCCAGCGCCTCGGGAAGACGGACCCCTTGCCGGCGCCGTAGAGCGAATCGGTTCATCGGCTCCGCAAGGACGCCGGTGAAGTCTTCGGCGACGAGTTCGACTGCCTTCTCGATCGCCACGCTCGAACGGCGAACCACGTCACGAAGGTCCTCGAGCCACTGTGCGATCGCTTCGACCTTCGCCCGTTCAACCTTCGTTTCCGACGTCGCGAACAACCATCGCCACGACACGACGAACGCAGTCACCGCGACCGCTGCGGTCGGCCAACGCGTCAGGAACAGCACCACACCACCAACCACGACGGCGGCGAGCAGATCGCGCTGACCGTTCGCCGACATCGAACGCTTCGGACCCGACGACGGCGTCGGCGGGTTAAACGCGAGGTACACCGCTCCCACGGCGAGCGCCGCCAGGAGCCCGGCGACGAGGGCGATGGGTAGCGCCGCCATCAGCTTGCCCCGTTGAAGTCGAGCGGCTTGTAGGTGTCTTCGGGCAACGTCCACCACTGATTCGAGAATCCGGGCGTCCGGCGCACCAGCTTGCGCATCATGGATACCTGAGGTTCGTTGAGCGCCCGAGCACGAGCATCCGGCGCTCCGTCGACCTCACCGAAGATCCGGTGCAGCACGTAGCGCTCGCCGGCGTTCTCCACGGACGGCGCGACGATCTCGGACACGTAGCGGCCCTCGGAGTTCGAGCCGTCGAGCGACACGACGATGTCCACTGCTCGGTACACCTGCGTCTTCACGTCACGGGCGTGCTGACCGGAATCCGAAGCGATCAGATTGACCAAGTTGTCGAGCGCATCCTCGGAGTCGCCGCCGTGCACGGTTCCCATCGCGCCTTGACCCGTCTGCATTGCCCGGACAAGGGGCGCTCCCTCGCCGCCGCGGACCTCTCCGACGATGATCCAATGCGCACGGGTTCTCATTGCCGGGCGCATTGCTTCGGCAGGGGTGTACCCCTTCGAGTCGATCGTCGTTGGGAGCCGCTCCTGGTAGGCGATGACGTAGGGGTGTTTGCCCATCTGCAAGATGTTCAGCTCGAAGTCTGACTCGATCGTCGTGACCACTTCGGTCGGGTCGATCTCCCACGCCGTCGCCCGAAGCCATGTCGTCTTGCCCGACCCCATCGGCCCGACGAACAGCATCCCCAACCCGGCGCGCACACCGGCACGGAGGAACTCGACGATCCCGGCATCGGCTGCGCCACGGTCATAGAGCACATCGAGCGACGCGCCGAAGATCGCGGCACGCCGGATTGCGATGTACGGCCGCTGAACCGGATCGAAGCCTCCTGCATGGAATCGGACGCCAGGTTCGAGTTCGAAGTCGACCTCGTGGTTCTCGATGTTGAACGGTCGGCCGTGCTGGACCGAGATGTCGTAGATGATGCGCTCCAGATCACGGTCGCGAGTCACCATCGGAGCTGACTCCACGATCGTGCCGTCGAGCGACTCAACCCGGACCGGTGCCGATCCGAAGACCAAGATGTCGGTCACGTTCGGGTTCCGCAGTGCACCCATCAGTTTCGGGATCGTGAACAGGCCAGCGATGATCCGATCGATCACCGCCGTTTCGTCAGCTTCGGACAACGGTTCGAGCCGGCCGTCGCGGCGGGCCTCTGCGACCTCCGCAAGCACCTCGCGTTCCAACACGAGCCGCGTGCGTTCCTCACGCAGTTGGGTTTCTTCGGCTGTCTCGTCTCGGCCTTTCATCGGCAGGCGGTGCCCGTGGTCGCGACGGACCTCCTGGGCCAATGTCTCGAGCATCGAGTCATTCACCGCGCTCATACCGACACCGCCTCCTGCACTCGGCTCCGTCCGAGCAGCGACTCGACAGTTGCGTGAGCCGCACGTGGGAGTGCGAAGCGACGGATCGAACGATGATCGAGGCCGCCACCGCGATGGATGTGATCGATCACCTTCGGCTCCCACGGCCACCAACCAACAAGGCGATCTCCGAGTTCACCCGCGACGTCATGGCCGAACCGCTCCCCCGTCGTCAGCGGAGCATCGACCACGACCAGACGGGGCTGCGTCGACAGTCCAGTGAGTCCCGGCGATGTCTGTCCCTTCGAATCGATCCACGAGACGGTCGAAGTCAACGAGGCCGGTTCCGGCGTTGCCACCACCAAGACGACGTCAGCGACCTCGAGCACTCGCCAGGCGGGCACGTTGCCACCCCGCATCGAACCGACATCGACCACGACCGTGCCGTCCAGCCGTCCGAGTGCAGCAACCCACGGTTGCCGCGGTGATGCGATCGTCGACCACGCCTGGAACGGATCCCACGAACCAGTCACGACGTTCACCTGCCCGAGCCGACGAGCACAACTGGCCAACGAACGATGCGCCGGCTCGTCCGACGATGCGAACGCAACCCGCTCCAACCCGCCCGACGTCTCCAGCCCCTCGGCGCGACTCGCGAGCACTCCCCCGGCAAAGTCGGCCTCCACGAACCACGCCTCGCTCCCCGACGCAGCAACGGCCGCAGCCAGGAGCAGTCCCGTCGTGGACGTTCCGACGCCCCGCCATGAGGTGACTGCGATGACGGTCATTGCTCGGCTCCGAACGGTGTGATGACCAGCACCATCTCGTCCTGCCCCGCCCACGTGCCGACCAGTGGGGCGTCCTCGGTCGTTACGGCCATGGTCACCGACGCTTCGAGCGTTTCGGAGATCGACACCGACACGATCCGAACCGGCACCGATGCCGGCTCCGCCGATTCACGGTCGAGCGTCGACACCGCGACGCCGACATCGTCACGTTGCATCTCGGTCGGATACCTGCCCGACCGCAACACCACCCCGACCAACTGCTCACCCACCAGCGTCTCCGGTTCACCAGTCACCGATGACGGACCCAGCAGATCGCCCGGCACCAGATCGGTCAACGCCACCGCATCGACCAGCACGTCACGCTGAGAGGCGACGTAGATCCGACCGAAACCCTCCTCCGCCGAGATCGCAGTCGTCCCGATCGCCGAGTCCGGAATCAACTCACCAGCGGCAACCGGCTCGATCACGACGAGCACCTCGGTCCGCTCCGACGCGTTCGACACCGCCCACAACACGAACAGGATCACGAACAGGAACAGCCCGGTCGCGACGAGCAGCCACGACATTCGGACCTTCGGCCGAGGCGACGACGGCTTCGGCGTCAACCTCTGCTTCGGTGGTAACAGCGTGTCGGTCATCGCACCCTCTCCTGGTCAGTCATTGACATTCACCGCCACCA
>JAJCXU010000634.1 GCA_029263275.1 Ilumatobacter sp. | reverse complement strand
GCCGCCGCCCTCGACGGCCACGCGATACGCGGCAGCCGCACTGCGCTCGGCTGTTGGCTGATCGCCGCCGGTCAACGCGACGAGCGCAGCGGTCGCCAGCGCATACGGGTCGTCGCCCATGTCGACCGGCGGGTCGACCGGATGCGGCGATGCGCCTGCAACGATGCCGAGCTGCGCACCCAACCAACGATTGGCCGGAGTTACGGGCAGCTCATCCAAGGCAGACTGCGCGCCGAGCACGTCACCGAGCAGCCACCGTGTCGTGGCCAACTCAGCGCCAATGCGGTCGGTGCTTTCCGAATCACCGCGAGCGGATCGCAACGCCGCCTCGAGCGCTCCAGCTGCCGCGGCCAACTCGCCGCGGTGCGCCTCGATCGAGCCGAGAGCGAAGAGGGCCTCGCGGCGCGACCGTTCGCTTGTCGCCATCTCCACTCGAGCCTGGGCCGACGCGAGCGCGGCGTCAACCTCGACGGTCGCCTGACCAGCCGCCAGCACGGGCGGGAAGCGTCGACGCAGATCAGCTGGCAACCGATAGAGCCAGTTCAAGGCCCTCTCGACACCGATCTCGGACAGGTGATCAGCCAGCACATCGGCCGCGTGTTCTGCCTCACCCGCATCGATGAGGAGATCGATCGCCGTCGTCGGGTCGTCTGCGGCGATGAGCGAGCCGCCGAGCTTGCGGAGTTCGTTGATCTTCGCTGGCTGCGCACGCCCTCGATGGGTCTCAGCAGCAGCGTCCGCGATTCGCAGATAGCCGTCGTGGTCCGTGAGCAATGGACTGCCATCGGCCACGGCCGCAAGAGCCGCACCATCGATGGTGATGCCCAGCCCGGAAAGCACGTCGACGTTGACGTATCCGAGTGCCGCGAGGGCGTCGACGAGGTCGCCGCCGGTCGGGTCGGATTC
Organism: Ilumatobacter sp.; assembly: GCA_029263275.1. Lineage (GTDB taxonomy): Bacteria > Actinomycetota > Acidimicrobiia > Acidimicrobiales > Ilumatobacteraceae > Ilumatobacter_A. Next base: position 6,441 of record JAJCXU010000634.1, on the reverse strand, counting down.
GATCAGCTGGTCGAGCAGCGCAGTGACGTGTTGTGCCGGATCGCTGCGTGGAGCATGGGCACCCGCAACAACTCCCTGGGCCCATCCGCCGAGCTGTTCGTTCCAACGCAGTGCATCGTGCTCACTGGCACCCTGCAGTTCGAACAGGGCACTGGCCTCGGCATCATCGAATGCCAGGTCGGCCGCGTCGATGATGTGGCGCTTCATCGGCGCGACGAGCCCGATGAGCCCGGCCGGCCGGGCGGCGCCGGCAACGATGATGCGGCTACCTGGCGTGATCAGATCGGCGCATTCGGCAATCACTCGGTCGAGGTCTCCATCGGCCGCCAAGTGATAGTCGTCGATGACGATGCTGACGTCGCCGAGTTCGAAGAGGTCGAGCAACTGATCGGCCAGCTCGATCACCCGCCTCGCCGGCTTGGTGTCGGCACCCAGCGTCTCGGCAACCATCTCGATGACATCACCCGCGGTGTCGTAGCCGTGCGCCAATCGACACCATGCAACCGCCGACCCGTTGGATGCCGCAATGTGCGCGGCGGCCGTCGTACATCCGCTTCCGGGTGGGCCCACAATCGCAATGATCGGGGTCGCTGCGGCAGCGTTGTCCAGCCGGTCCCGAACCAGCACGCCACCGAGCTGCGGCGGCCGAGTCAGCAGCTTCGGACGTCCGGCCATCGACCAGAAACTAGCCACCCCGCTCGATGGGGCGAGCCGTCGAGTCTGCTGGCGTACGCTCGGGAGCGATGACGGTGGATGACCTACGCGGGCGACGGCTCGGCGGATTCGAGCTGCTCGAACCGCTCGGGCAGGGCTCATTCGGGTCGGTCTGGCGGGCCCGCCAGGTCCGTCTCGACCGTGACGTCGCCGTCAAGGTGCTTGACCCACTCGTCGCTCGCGACCCCGATGCGGCGCGGCGGTTCGAGCGCGAGGGCCGTTCGGCGGCATCGCTCGATCACCCCTCGATCGTCCCGGTCTACGAGGCGGGAGACGACGATGGCCTGTACTACCTCGCCATGCGACTCGTCGATGGCGAAACGCTCGCTGACGCCATCGATCGTGAAGGATCGATGCCCGTCGAGCGCGTGGTTGAGCTGCTCACACCGATTGCTGCCGCGCTCGACTCGGCACACGCCACCGGTTTGATCCATCGCGATGTGAAGCCAGCCAACATCCTCATCGAGGACGGACGGCCCTATCTCAGTGACTTCGGGATCGCCGCGTCGGCACGCGAACTCGGCCGGTACACCACCGGCAGCATCGGCACCGCCGAGTACATGTCGCCCGAGCAGGCCAAAGGCGACGCGGTCGATCATCGGAGCGACCTGTATGCGCTCGGCTGCGTCGCGTTTCAAGCGCTGACAGGGAACTCACCGTTCGCTCGTGACGATGTCGTCAGCACGCTCATGGCCCATTCGGTCGACGATGTGCCCCCGACCGGCGATGAGCGGCTCGATCGGTTCTTCGCCCAGGCGCTCGCGAAGGAGCCGGCCCAGCGCTTCGGCAGCGGCGCCGAGTTCATCGCTGCGCTCGAAGGGCGTCGAGCCGCAACGCCTCCCACGTTGCCATCGGCTGGGAGCCGTCCACGTTCGCGCCGACGCTCGGTCTTCATCGGTGGTGGCATTGCGCTGGCCGTGGTGATCGCCGGAATTGTCCTGCTCAACAACCGCGGCGACAGCGATTCGCCAGCGGCGACGCAAGTGACGACGTCGCTCGCTGCGATTGCCGACTCAACCGTCGCCCCGATCACGACCGTTGCCCCCGAAGTGGTCGAGCAACCGGTGACATCAACGGTGAGCGGTGACGAGCCGGCCGACCCCGAGGTTGCTGCGCTGGCCTCGGGCGGCAGGGTCGCTGTCGGTACGACGCTGCAGCTCGATGACCCCAACCCACATTCGAACCTCGACGTCGCCAAGCTGCTCGCCGAGTGGGTGCTCCCCGTGATGTACCGCATCGACGAGCAACTCAATCCCATTCCGAGCCTCGCCACCGGGCCACCGGTGGCCAGCGACGACGGCCTCACGCTGACGTGGTCGATTCATGACGATCGAACTTGGGACGACGGCACGCCCGTCACCACCGCCGACATCGTCGCCACCTACGAATACCTCACCGCCGTCGACACCAACGCCACGAGCACCGTGCTCTACAGCGACGTCACCGCGGTGCGGGCGATCGACGCGACCACGGTGGAGATCACGCTGAGCGAGCGCTCCGGCGCGGCATATCTCATGTTCTCCACCATCCATCCGATCATCAAGGACGCTGCGTGGAGAGACCATCTCGCGTCCGGGACAACAGCGGCGACCTTCCTCACCGACGGGGTCGACTTCGCCGCCGGGCCCTACCAACTCGCCCTGCGGCAGAACCCAGGCGAGATTGCGCTGTCTCCGAATCCGTCATGGTCAGGAGACACCTCGCCTGCTCTCGATGGCATCGACTTCGCCGCGTACGCCAACCCCGAAGAGCTCGTCGCTGCGCAGAATCAGCGACAGGTTGACGTGATCTGGATCGACGACGTTGGCGGGAGCGAAGTGTTCGACGCCGCTGCAATCGCCGACACCGAGGTCCTCGTCGATGACTCGAATGTCGCGGTGCAGCTCAGCCTCAATGTGCGGTCCACGCCGCTGCAAGATCCGCTCGTGCGCCGCGCGATCCTGCACGCAATCAACCGTGACGTCATCGCCGACACCGCCGTCGGACGTAAGACCAACACGATTGCGGAGCCGTGGAACAGCTTGGTGTTCGCGCCGGGTCAGCACGGCGACGAGCAACCGTTTGCCGACACCTTTGATGTCGACGAGGCCAACCGGCTCCTCGACGAAGCCGGCTGGCTGCGGCCGAGCGACGACGTGTTCCGTCGGAAGAACGGCCAGGATCTCGCGCTCACGATCGTGCTGAACGCTGACTCCGACAGCATCAACACGGCCATCGCGATCGAAGACTCGTTGCAAGCAGTGGGCATCGACATCACCGGCACGCCAGCATCGGGCGAGCTGACCAATGGACGAATGGCGAGCGGCGCCTTCGATCTCCTGCTGCAGTTCCGTCTGTTCAACAACGACCCCATCGCCACCGAGCTCTCGTTCGGATCGTCGGGATGCCCGACTTCGATCGACGGTTGCCTGGGCGAGGGCGTCAACTTCGGCGCATTCGGCGCCGCGTCGGTCGACGAGGCCCTGCGCTCCGCCGACGGCACGACCGACCCTGCTGCGCGGTTGGCGATCTACGCAGACATCGACCAACAGCTTGTCGAGCTGGTCCCCGCCGTTCCGCTCTACGTCGAGCCGGCATTCACTGCCTACCGCAACGATGTCGCCGGCATCAGCATGGCTCCCAACGTCGGCCCCCTCGGCACCCTTGACGACTGGGCCCTCCTCGCCACTCCCTAATTCACGTTGGGGTCGGGTGCAAACGTGAATGGTCGCGTGTTGGCGGTCAGATGTTGACGACTCTGGTGACGATCGGTGGGAGTTCGTTCTCGGGGAGCGGGTAGCGGGCCAGCAGGATGGTGTCGCGGCGTCCTTTTGTGTCGAGCCAGTTGGGCTGGCCGGGGTCATCGGGCCCCACGAACATCGTGACCGTGTCATCAGCGTTGCGCTGCGCCTGGGAATCGTTCACGCACACCGACTGACCGTCACGGAATTCGGGTGACTCAAGTCGCCGCCGCCGCGACGTTGGTGGGCGTGGTGGCGGCGTCGCAGTCGCTGATCGGTGCGCTACGAGTCGAGTTCGGCGATCGTGCGCTTGGGTGCGGTGAGGCGGAACGAGGCGTCGAGCAGTTCGGCGACTTCGGTCCAGTCGGTGTCGTCGTCGAGGTCGACCCCGATCCATCCCGACGGACCGAGATAGGCCGGCACGAAAGTCCGGGGGTCCTCCACCAGAGCCTGACGGTCACCTGGGTCGGGGAGCACCATGATCGAGTGCGGATGCTCGACCCACTCGCCGTCCACCTTCAACGACCCGCCGTAGTACGTGAACACCTTCTTGGTGAAGAACGCCAGACGCCCATGTGAGACCTTTTCCGCCGTGCCCGGAAGCGCTCCGCACAACTGCCGCACACGTTCGAGATACGGGTCGTCATCGTCGAACATCTGCGGGTGCGCCATGCCGCCGATCGTAGATCGCAGCGGGCTGCGCTGCGGCCGAGTCTCCCCGCGGGGCTTGACTTCAAGTTCACTTGAAGTTTTAGGGTCGAGGGGTCTGCTTCGAGCACGAAGCCTTGGATGACTTGGTGGCGAGTCTGAAGGATCGGGGTATCGAGTTCTTGCAGGACCCAACCGACATGAGTTTCCGCTGGCGCGAGGCGGCCCTGCTGGACCCTGCTGGCAACAAGATCAAGCTGTATTGGGCGGGCGAGGACCGTCGAAATCCCCCATGGCGGGTTGAACGACGATGGAGCACCTCCGATCAGCCCTCGCGCACACACGAGCGCGGGAGGCCTTCCGGCGGCTGACCGTCCGGGCAGATCGACCCCGAATCGAGCCCGACCTCGGTCAGGTCGATCGATGGATCGATCAGGGTCAGGTCGACGTTCCAGAAGTCGGTGTCGGAGAGCACTGCGCCGTCGAGGCTGGTGATCACAGCCAGATGATCACCGAGGAGCGGACCAGTGAACGACACGCCCGTCAGGTCGAGACCGCTGAAGTCGATTTCGAACGGCCCCTCGACCGACAAGCTGATCGCGATCTCGATCGTTTGGTAGTTGAGTACGCCGAGGTCGGGAAAGGTGTCGACGATGTCGAGCCGGGCACCGGTGAGGTCGGTGTCACCGAACGTCACACCGTTGAGGTCGGCGATCCTCGCTTCGAACATCACCGCGTCCGAGAAGTCGACCCCGTCGGCCCGTCGGATCTCGGCATCGGCGAAGGTCGCTCCGTCGACCGTGGCTCCCGAGATGTCGCCCATCTCGGCCCGCTGCATCTGAGCGTCGGTCAGGTCGGCACGAATGAAGCTCGGGTCTGGGTTGCGTTCGCTCGTGACCAACCAGAGGCGTGCGCCGGTGAGGTCGGCGTCATCGAAGTTCGCTGCGCCGATCTCGGTGCCGGTCAGGTCGACCCCGGCCAAGGCGCGGCCAGCGAAGTCGGGGTAGTCGGGGTGCTCGCGCAGATCGGCGAACTGGCAGTAGCCGCCCGGCTCCAGGTCGCAGCGGCCGACGGGCGACCCTACGCCCGATGTCGTGCGCCAGACGACGATCGACGCCGGATCCTCGGGCTGAAAGGACTTGAACGGATCGATGGCCTGCACACCGAAGACCAGGAAACCGTCGTCGACAGCCATCGCTCCCATCGAACGAGAGAACGCGATCGGAGCGGCGGACTGCACCTGGGCGGGTTCGTCGTCGGTCACGGTGAAGACTTCGTGAACCGGGGTGCGGACGTTGCGAACCTCGATCAACGCCGGACGGCCCGCCAGTTCGACCTCGAACGCCCTGTTCGACCATTGGGTGGACGCCCCTCGCATGTTGACACCGGCGATGTCGGTCACAACCCATTCACCGTCGACCAGCTGGGCCCAGCGGCGCGTTCCGAGTGTCGTGCGGAGCTGCTCGAACAGCTCATCGTCGTCGGCATCCTCGGCTGCCTCAAGCTGGGCGGTCTGCTCGCGCGGCACGGAACTCTCGAACACGGTCAGCGTCTCACCGATGATCTCGGCATCGAAACCCGGATATGGATAGAACGAGAAGGGGATCTCACTGTCGCCGACGTAGCCACAATCGGCCGGCGGCTCGAGCGGCGCGACTGCGAGCGGATGCTCGCCGGGCTGCTGGAGTGTGAGCGAGGCGACGTCGGTGCCGACGAAGATCCGGCCGTGCTTCGCCCACCCGGCGCCCAGCACCCATCCGCCGGTGTTGTCGTTCAACGTGTCGCATGGGGTTTCGGAGGCGGTGAAGACCAGAGTGGTGCCGTCGTACGCAACCGAACGCGAGGTCATCGGGTTGCCGTCGCCGACGAACTCCCGCTGTGCAGTCCAGTTCACGCCGTCAGGCGACCCGAACAGCACCGCACGCCAGCCAGGCCCCTCGATGGTGCCGGCAGCGAGGAAGCCGTCGTCAACGACGATCAGGTCGTTGATGCGCAGTGACGCACCGGCCGGCGGCGCCATCCCGGCGGGCGACGATTCGGTCCACGTCTCACCGTCATCGCTGACGAACACGACCGGTCGCTGACGCTGGCAGACGTAGTAGCCGGTGAACCGTCCCTCGACCGGATCACCGTCCAGGCACGACGACTCCCGGGCGGCGATGGCCACGTAGCGCCCGTCGGCACCGCGCACCACGTGTTGGACGTAGGTCGTGCCGCTCTCGGGCGGCGGCCCGAACGACACCTCGGTCCAGGTCAGCCCGTCGTCGAACGATCGGGCCACGACCGAGCCGTTCCACTGCCGACCCAAGATCCAGATCTCGTCGCCCAGATCGGCGGTCCCGAACGTGTCGGTGTCGAT
>JAJCXU010000633.1 GCA_029263275.1 Ilumatobacter sp. | reverse complement strand
TTGCAGTGTGGGGCGTCCGGGGCTCGAACCCGGGACCGACGGATTATGAGTCCGCTGCTCTAACCAACTGAGCTAACACCCCTGGAATCACACTTGGGGTCTGACCCCAAGTGTGATGGTTAGGCGTCGGATTGTTCGATGGCGTCGAGGAAGGCGTTGACGTCGGGTTCTTCGCCACCGACGAGCCATATCGTGAGCTCGCCCGGAGTGTCGCTTTCCTCGTCGTCCTCGGCGTCTTGCCAGGGGAGTACGCCATCAACGAAGTAGCGGTCAACCGTGATGTCGTCGTTGTCGGCATCGACCGGCGCGACGACGGCGATCTCGACTTCGGTCTCCGGCGGCTGGTCGCTGAGGATGTCGATCAGTTCATGAACTCGCATGGGCTCAGTGTAAGTAGTCGCCGAGCCACGCGGGTGCGTGCTCGAGCAGGTACAGGCTGACGTGCTTGCAGCGATCCAGTGCGGTGGTGATCGCGTCGTCCTGATTCATGTACACGTCAGCGAGATCCACCGTCATCTTGGCCACCATCGACAGGCTTCGTTCCGGGGCGTCGGTGACGCTGGGAAATGAGTCGATTGCCGAGACCTCGACAGGGAGGTCGATCCCACCGATGCCCGCAATGTCAGTGGCGAGCACCAACAGGTCTGGTGGCTGAGGCAGCGGTGGGAGTGTCCACGTGAAGAGCAGCGGGAAACTGAAGCCGTGCGGAGGCGGATCATCGAGGTCGTCGAGCTTCATCACTTCGTCCTCGAACCCGAGCATCGCCCTGGGGTCGACATCGAGGGAGAGGTGGAGATCGATCGGGCCAGAGCAGGCTTCCTCTGGATGAAGGTCGACCTCCCACAACTGACGCAACGAGTACGTCTCCACGAAGTGCCGTTCGTCGTGAACGTGAAAGCCAGAATCGATGGCCTGGCTCTTCACATCGGCAATGAATCCTGCAACGTCGATGACTGCCATCGCTGCGGACACTACCGTCCCCTGACGTGGACACGACCAACAACGGCGCTGCCTCTGTGATACCGGCAGCGGCGCAAGCAACGCTCGACCTGTTTGCTTCGATCTGCGACCGCACCGCTGAGGTCATCGGAACCAACGCGAACTGGGGTGCGTCGGGTCTGCGTGAAGGGCAATACGCCGTTGATCTCGACGTCGACGAGGTGTGCGTTCGGCCGTTGCTCGCCGCTGGGTTTGATGTGTTGTCCGAGGAGTCCGGCCTGCAGCAGCAGGGGGCACAACTCGGCGCCGACGTCGTGGTCGTCGACCCGCTCGACGGTTCGACGAACGCGAGCCTGGGCCTGCCGTGGTGCGCAACGGCGTTGTGCCTGGTCAGCGATGGTGTGCCCACCGTGGCGATGGTCAGCAACCTCGCCACCGGTGATCGGTACACGGCGGTGAAGAGCCGCGGAGCCAATCGGAATGGTCGGCCCATCCTCGTCGGCCCTGCATCGTCGCTCTCCGGCTCGATCATCGCCGTGAACGGGCTGCCGTCGGCGCATTGGGGCTGGCAGCAGTTCCGGGCAATGGGGGCCGCAGCCCTCGACATCGCGGCGGTCGCGCGCGGCGGGTTCGACGGCTACGTCGACACCACAACGGATTCACATGGCGTGTGGGACTACCTGGCATCGGTGCTGATCCTCGAAGAAGCGGGCGGCTGCGCCGTCGACGCGCTCGGGAGGGATCTCACGGTGCTCGATCACGAGGCACGGCGTACCCCGGTCGTTGCATCGAATGCAGCATTGCTCGACGAACTGATCGCCGCTCGCGACGCATGAGCGTCGAATGGGCTGCCCCGTCCACACCGGGCAACGCTCCAGCGGGTTGGCATCCCGACCCGTGGGGAGCTTCGCCGTTTCGCTGGTGGGATGGCACCGCGTGGACCGCCCACGTGGCATCGCCCACGGCCGAGCGCAAGCCGCGCCTGCCCGCGTGGTTGAGCGTGCCGGTGATCATCGGTGCAATTCTCTCGATGTTCTTCATCGTCCAGATCGCGACGGACGTCCCGATGGCCATCGTGTTGGGCCTCGTGCCCATCGCCATCGTCGGACCCGTCCTCGTCTGGTTGGATCGCGTCGAGCCGGAACCGTGGTCCGCTCGGGTGCACGCATTCCTGTGGGGAGCATTCGTTGCAACCGCCGTCTCGGGCATCGTGAACGAACTGGTCGGGGCTGGCCTCGGCCTGGGTGCATCCCTCGTCATCTCGGCACCGGTGATCGAGGAGATCATGAAGGCGCTCGGCATCTGGTACGCGGTGCGCCGCAAGGAACTCGATGGGGTGATGGACGGCGTGGTCTACGCCGGCTGGACGGCGCTCGGGTTCGCCGTCGTCGAGAACTTCCTCTACTTCGGTCTCGCTGATCAAGAAGGACAGCTCATCGCCGTCTTCATCCTGCGGGCGCTGCTGACCCCATTCACGCACCCGCTGTTCACTGCCTGGACGGGCATCGCCATCGGGCGGGCAGTCGCCCGCGGCGGGCCCCTGCTGCCGTCAGCGCTCGGTGGGCTGGCGCTGGCGATCCTGTGCCACGCAGCCTGGAATGGGGCGGCGTCCTATGGAGCGGAGATCAGTGGATGGGTCGTGCTGGGTGCGTTCGCCATGTTCATCGTGCTGTTCTTCGCCGTCGCGATCACGCTGCGCAAGATGCGCAAGCGTGATCAGGCACGTTTCGTGCAGTTGGTGCCCTGGCTGGCGCAGCGCTACGGCATGGCCGAACACGAAGTCGGCGTCTTTGCGCAGTGGGACCACATGCTCAAGGTTCGCAAGTCGCTCGCGAAGGAACAGCGGCGCTACTTCGATGGCGTGCACGCAGCGTTGGCTCGGCTCGCTCACCTGCACGACCAACCTGGAGACACCGACCCGGCAACCGAACACGCACTGGCCTCGCGGCTGTCCGACGCTCGCTTCCGCGGTGTCTCCGGCGCTGACGCGTAGCCGGCCGCATCACGCTGCCCACGGTGGCGTCGGGCGCGAAGGGGGCCCGTGAGGTGCGTCGATCCCGTTGCGGGGATGGGCTTGAATCAGTCGACCGAACCGAAGTTCGACGCTGGATCCCTGGTTGGCGCTCTCACGGGCCCAACTCCATATTCGCGCTCGGGGCCCCGCCGCGCAAGGCCGGCGACCAGCGGATTTACAGTTCAGCCAGCCAGATCGGCGACAGATTGCTCGCACAGCGCGATGATGTCGCGCATCCAACCGACCCACGCTTCCTCGAACTTGATCCCGCCGGCGAGCGCGAGGGCGGGACCCATGTGATTGCTCCACGAATCGGGCCACAGATTGCCGCCGTATTCGAGGTCGGCAACCGCCCGATACAGCGCCAAGCGTTCTTCGTGTTCGGCGAGGTGTGTGGTGAGCACTGCACGTGCTGTGGCAGGGTCGGTCTGACCGAGGGCGAACACGCGCAGCGCAGTGGGGTCGCGGTGACCCGCCA
>JAJCXU010000632.1 GCA_029263275.1 Ilumatobacter sp. | reverse complement strand
CGGTGGCGTCGTAGGGCGGGCGCCAGTCGGCGAGGATCTTCGACGAACACGTGGTGGGAATGCCCCGTGTGCACATGTTGTCTTTGAGCGCGACGGGCACACCCGCCAGTGGGCCAGGGTCGCGACCGACGGCGGTCATCTCGTCGATCTCGGCAGCGCGTTCACGCGCCTCGTCGGCGAGCACCAGGTTGAATGCGTGGATCTCACCGTCGCGATCAGCGATGCGGGCGAGGTGCTCCTCGACGACGTCGGTGGCCTTCGTGACGTTGTTGCGGACGTTCCACGCAAGGTCGATGGCTGAGGTGCGCTCGTTGTTCATGCCGGTACCGGTCATTCTTCGATCCCAATGATCGGCGGCACCCGGAAACGGCCGTCCTCGGCGAGCGGCGCCTGGCCGAGGACTTCGTCACGATCCAGGGTGTCGCCCACGATGTCTTCGCGCATGACGTTGGCCATCGGCGTCGGTTGCATCATCGGCTCGACATCGTCGAGATCGAGTGCGTCGATGTCGGCAAAGTGGTCGAGCATCGCATCGAGTTCGGCCGTCGCCGTTTCGAGTTCTTCGGCGGTGAGCGTGAGCCGGGCCAGCGTGGCCACCTTGCTCACGTCGTCGGGCGTGATACGCGGGGATTCGTCGGACACGCCGGTGAGGCTATCCCCCGCCCGGCACCCACCTGTTCCGAAATTCGTAGCCAGGGTGTCCTCCAAGGGCACCTTCACATCATTTTTCGGGCGCGAGAGTCACAGCGGGGCCGGGTACAACTGTGACTCGGCTGGCGGTCAGCGAATCGGAGCGGGCCCGACGTATCGCGAACTGGGCCGAATCAGCTTCTCGGCGGCGGCCTGCTCGACAATATGCGCACACCAACCTGCGGTGCGGCTCACTGCAAACGTCGGAGTGAACATCTGCGCCGGTAGTCCGGCGCTCTGCATCACCACTCCGGCGTAGAACTCGACGTTGCTCGGCAACGGACGTCCCGGCTTCAATTCAGCGAGGGTGACGAGGATCTCCGCCTCGATGGCGGTGGCTCGCTCAACCAGTTCGCCGCCGAGTCGTTCCGCCACCTCGCGCAGCAGACCTGATCGGGGGTCGGGCGCGCGGTACACGGCATGACCGAACCCCATGATCTTGCGACCCGCCTCCATCTCGCCACGGACCCAGGCGGCGGCATTGGCTGGTTCGCCAATCGCATCGAGCGCATCGAGCGCTCGGCTCGGCGCACCGCCATGGAGCGGGCCGGCAAGCGAGCCAAGTGCCGAGCACACCGAGTCAGCCACGGTCGCTCCGGTCGACGCCGCCACGCGGGCCGTGAACGTCGAGGCATTGAAGCCGTGGTCGAGCGTGAGGATCAGGTATTGCTCCACAGCTCGGGCCGCCACGGGCGTCGGCCGCTCGCCGGTGACCTCATAGAGGTACGACGCAGCGTGACCCAGCGACGGGTCGGGCTCGACAATCGACCGGCCCGCCTCGACGCGGTGGAGCGCCGCAAGAATCGAGGGCACCGTCGCAGCAAGCCGCAATGCCTGATCGGATCGAGTCGCCGCATCGATGTCGATCACCGGATCGAATCCCGGTGCAACACTGAGGACCGATCGCAGCTTGCTCAGCGGACTTGCCTTCGTCGACGCGACGACCGAGATCAGATCGAGCAACTCGGACGGAACTCGTCGTGCCGCGGCAACCTCTGCCCGGAAGTCGGCGAGCTCGTCGGCATCCGGCAAGCGTCCACTTCGGACGAGGTGCCAAACCTCTTCGAAGCTGCGATGTCGGGCGAGGTCCGTTGCGTCGTACTGGCCGTAGTGGAAGAACCCTTCGTCACCGTGGACGGCACCAATGGTGGTCTCGGCAGCAACGACACCGTTGAGGCCTGCGGGGACATCGATCATCTGTGTGGACATGAAGTCGAGTCTTGGCCGGTCAACCCTCGTAATCAATATTGATTCGATCAACATTGATTTCATCAAGAATGTCGTGCAGAGTGGCCTCATGAGCTCATTCGTCGGAACGTCGGAAGCCGCTCGGCTGCTCGGCGTGGCTCCCGCTACTCTGTATGCCTACGTCAGCCGCGGGCGCATCTCACGCCGAACCGGAGCCGATGGCCGCACTTCGCTCTTCGCCCTCGCCGATGTCGAAGAGCTTGCCGCACGAAGCCGTCGAGGCGCGATCGGCCCGCGACCGACCATCGACGTTCGGATCTCGTCATCGATCACGACGCTCCGCGAGGACGGACTGTCGGTCCGCGGACACGAGCTTCCCGAACTCGTGCGCGGTCACTCGTTCGAGGCGATCGCTGATCTGTTGTGGACCGGCTCACTCGGCAGCGGTACGTGGACGAGTCCTCGCCAGCCACCCCTTGCGCTGCCAGTTGGTGCAGTCGCACCGATCAGCCGCATGACCGTCGCTGCACAGATGCTCGGAGATGCATTTCCGAACGACGACGCGCCGACAGCCGCTCGACGATTGATCGAGCAGGCCCCCGACGCGCTCGGAGCGCAGCGGGTGACGGGTTCCATCGCAGTGCGGCTTGCTTCGGTGTGGCATCGCCGACCGTCGCCTGAACTCGTGCGGGCCATCGATGTTGCCCTCGGTCTGCTCGCCGACCATGAACTCGCGACCAGCACGCTCGCCGTGCGCGTCGCTGCGAGTGTGCGCTCGTCGCCCATGGCCGCATTCGTCGCAGGGTTGGCCGTCGTCAGCGGCCCCCTACACGGCATGGCCTCGATCGAGGCCCATCAGTTCCTCGTGGAATGTGCCCGCGATGGCGTCGCTGAGACCGTGGCGGCGTACCGAGCCCAGCGCCGACGTCTCCCCGGATTCGGACACAAGGTCTACCGAGGTGTGGACCCGCGATTCGCCGTGCTGCTCGACACGGTCAGCGAGGTCGGCGACCTGAGTCTGGTCAACGACGTCCTCGCCGAGGTCGGTCGCGTCGTCCCCAAGCATCCGAACATCGATCTCGCACTCGGCGCGCTGACGTTCGTCGCGGGGCTCGATGACCGCGTCCCGATCTTCGCCGTCGCACGCATTGCGGGATGGGCTGCGCACTACGCCGAAGAGCTCGACGAACCGCCCGTCCGCTTTCGCGGTATCACCGCCTGACCCTCCCCCTCACTCCCAAGGCCGAGGGTCAGAAACCGGTAGAGGTGTGGGGCATGCGGTCGGCGGAGAAGAAGTGGTCGGCTCGGCGGAGTACGTCGGCGTTGCGCTCCTCGATGCGACGGCCGCGAACCAACTCCGACGGCCGGAAGCCACCGAGGTAGATCGAACCGAGCGCGGCACGGTCCATCATCAGGTCGGGTCGACGCTTCGCGGGCTTCACCGTCGCCCCCTCGGGCGACCCGTCGATCTTCCATCGCTCACCATCGACCTCGATCACCAGCGAATCTTCCGTCCCGTAGGCGCGAGCCGCAAGGGCGGAGCGCACGTCACGTACGTGGATCCACAGCATGTCGTTGAGTTCGACCGTGCGAACCGCCCGCGGATCGGTCAAGAGATACGGCAGTTGGTCATCAATCGACACTGCGCGGAAGCCACGGATTGGTCCGACGAGGTCGACCGACAACACGGTGTGCCAGAGCGCAGCATGCGCCTCGGGCGTCGCGGCCACCAGGTCGTACAACTCCATCTCGTGTGCGGGGTGTCCGTTGTTCCACTTGCCGGTGACCTTCCAAGACGCGTAGCCATCGGCATGAACAGCCCAGCGCGTGCCCGCCCCTCGGAATTGTCGAGCGAGGCGGAAACTCGCGAGTGATCGATCGATGTCACCATTTCGCTGTCGCCGCACACGGTCGAACAGCGCCGCGATCTGTTCGAGCACGTCATCGTTCTTGCCGTCGGCCAGCTGGACCTCGCCCGGCTTCGGACGGTGCTCGGCCAGCACCTCCGTGCGGCGTCGATCGATCTCGGTCACGCGGCATTGCGACGCGACGCCGTAGCCGAACCGCCGATAGATGGCCCCTTCACTCGCGGTGAGCATCACGAGCGCCTCGCCATGCGCGTCAGCGTCGGCATGAAGCTCGGTCATCATCCGAGTCAGGATTCCCTGACGGCGGTGTGTCGGCGCCACGGCGACCCAGGTCACGCCAGCAGCACGTTCGACGCGCGGCCCTGGGACGGTCACCTCGAGTGAGTAGTTGCCGGACACGCCAACGAGGGTCTCGCCATCGTGGGCCAAGATGAACCGATCGAGCTCCAGAGTCGGCCGGAGCAGGTCGAGTTCTTCCGCTGGCCAGGCCTCGCCGAAGGCGGCTCCGTCGAAGTCGGTGATTGCCGCGAAGTCGTCATCGGTGGCGCGGCGCAGCGTGATGTTCCCCATGCGCTCCAGTGTGGACTATCGGTCGGTGGGGTTCGGTGCGCGTTTCGCGGAACGCGTCACGTCAATGCGATCGGCGAGGTGTTCGCCGAGCGCGACCAGAGCATCGAACTCTGCCTCGGCGAGGAACTGGTCGCCGGTCGAGTAGTTCGGATATGGCGGATGTGCTGCTGCGTATTGACGTAGGGCCAATGGCGTCGTGTCGGAGATCTGTGCCTTCGCGTAGAACAACTGCGTGACGAAGCCGTCGGCATGCGTCGCCTT
>JAJCXU010000631.1 GCA_029263275.1 Ilumatobacter sp. | reverse complement strand
AGAGATCATGCTCAGTCTTCGGTCAGAATCGGCGGACCTTGAGCATCGATACGCACGGTGCGAGTCACAGCGGGGCCGGGTACAACTGTGACTCTGGTGGCCAAGGCTGGAACGGATGCATCCCCTCGCTCGAAGCGATCGCGAGCCGACGATGCTGCGCGTACCCAGGCAGCGGCTGCACTGCTCGCCGACGGCCGCCTGACGTATCCCGATTCACTCCCGATCACCGAACGACGCGACGAACTCCTCGAGCTGATCCGCAACAACCAGGTCGTCATCGTGGCTGGCGAGACCGGGTCGGGCAAGAGCACCCAGATCCCCAAGATGTGTCTCGAAGCGGGACGCGGCGTGAGCGGAATGATCGGTCACACCCAGCCGCGCCGGATGGCTGCTCGCACGATTGCCGAGCGTGTCGCCGAGGAGCTCGGGTCGCCGCTCGGTGAGGATGTTGGCTACACGGTTCGATTCACCGACAAGGTGAGCAATCGAACGCTGGTCAAAGTGATGACCGACGGCATCCTGCTCGCCGAGATCCAGCGGGACCGCATGCTGCGGCGCTACGACACGCTGATCATCGACGAGGCACACGAACGCAGCCTCAACATCGACTTCATCCTCGGCTACCTCAAGCAGCTCTTGCCGAAGCGGCCGGACCTGCAGGTGATCGTCACCTCGGCAACGATCGACACCGAACGTTTCGCGGAGCACTTCTCGGCCCCGCCTGCAGACGACCCGAACGGCACCCCCATTCCGGCGCCGATCGTCGAGGTGACTGGCCGCACGTTCCCGGTCGACGTCCGCTACCGCCCGTATGGCCCGGACAACGAGGAAGACCCTGACGATCGCCGCGATCAGGTGCAGGCGGTGATCGACGCCGTCGACGAGTTGAGCGTGCTGGAGAAGGGCGACGTGCTGGTGTTCCTGTCTGGCGAGCGCGAGATCCACGACATCGCCAGCGCGATGCGTCAGATCGACACGCCAGCGTGGCGAGCCACTGACGTGTTGCCGCTCTACGCCCGCCTGTCATCTGCTGAGCAGCACCGGGTGTTCACGACGTCGAAGCGGCGCCGCATCGTGCTGTCGACCAACGTTGCTGAGACCTCACTCACCGTGCCTGGTGTGCGCTACGTCGTCGACGCTGGCACCGCGCGCGTCTCCCGCTACAGCAAACGACTCAAAGTGCAGCGCCTGCCGATCGAACCGGTGTCGCAGGCCTCGGCCAACCAACGATCGGGTCGATGCGGACGCGTGGCGCCCGGCGTCGCCATCCGGCTGTACCCAGAAGACAACTTCGCCGAACGGCCGGAGTTCACCGACCCGGAGATCCTTCGCACCAACTTGGCGTCGGTGATTCTGCAGATGACCGCAATCGGTCTCGGCGACGTCGCGAAATTCCCGTTCGTCGAGCCCCCGGAACGATCGATGATCCGCGACGGCTACGCCCTCCTCGATGAGTTGGCCGCCATCGAGCCGGCGCAGCGCGACGATCCTGAGCGGCACCTCACGCGGACAGGACGCGATCTCGCCAAGCTGCCGGTCGACCCTCGTCTCGGTCGCATGGTGCTCGAAGCACATGAATTCGGATGTGTCCGCGAGGTGCTGGTCATCGCGTCAGCGCTGTCGATTCAAGACCCCCGCGAGCGTCCGCAGGAGAAGATCGAGCAGGCCAACGAGTTCCACAACCGGTTCAAGGTGGAGGGGTCCGACCTGCTCTCGCTCGTCGAGCTGTGGGACTACCTGCGCAGCAAGCAACGTGAGTTGTCTGGCAACCAATTTCGGCGAATGTGTCGCAAGGAGTTCCTCAACTACCTGCGGGTTCGCGAGTGGATGGACCTCTACAGCCAGCTCCGCCGTGTGGCTGGCCAGCTGAAGATCCGCCCGCACCAATCCACTGAAACGGACAAGACCCATCCTGATCATGTGCATCGTGCGCTGCTCGCCGGGCTGCTGTCCCATGTGGGGATGCGCGAGCGTGAGACGCGCGACTATCGCGGGGCCCGCGATGCTCGGTTCGTCATCGCTCGCGGATCGGTCATCGGTCGCAAACAGCCCGACTGGCTGATGGCTGCGGAGCTGATGGAGACCAATCGGCTGTACGCCCGCCGAGTGGCAGCAATCGAACCCGAGTGGATCGAGCAGGCCGCCCAGCATCTCGTGAAGAAGTCGCACAGCGATCCGCGGTGGGACGCGAAGGCGGGGCGTGCGGTCATCACCGAACAGGTGACCTTGTTCGGCCTACCGATCGTCTCTGATCGCAAGGTCGGCTACGACAAGATCGACATCGACTCGGCACGGGCCTGGTTCATCACGAAGGCACTGATCGAGGGGGAGTGGCACAGCCGCCACAAGTTCCTCGCCCGCAACGCCGAGTTCCTCGACCGGATCACCAACATGGCGGCGCGAGTCCGCCGGACCGAACTCATCGATGACGCGATGCTGTTCGCGTTCTACGACGAGCGCCTCGATGCCGACGTGACCGACACGCGCCGCTTCGATCGTTGGTGGAAGGACGAGCGTCAGGCCAATGGACGGCTCCTCGACTTGACCGAGGACCTGCTCGCCGATCGCGAACATGGTGCAGGCATCCGGCTGGACGACTTCCCCGACGTGTGGCGACAGGGAGACATCGAGCTACCGCTGACCTATCGATACGCGCCGGGCGAACCGCTCGACGGCGTCACCGTGCACATTCCGCTCAGCGCGCTCAACCAGATCGAGCCGACCGGCTTCGACTGGCAGATCGCCGGGCACCGGCGCGAGGTCATCGCGATGCTGGTCCGCTCGGTGCCCAAACTCATCCGGCGCGAGTTGACACCGATGGCCGAGACGATCGATGCGACCGTGGCCCGAGTTGCGGACTTCGATCCCGGTTCGATGCCGCTGACGCATGCTGTCGCGGTTGGGCTCACGCGAGCATCAGGCATCCGCATCGATCCGTCCATGTTCAACCCCTCGGTGCTCGACGACTACCTCCGCATGAACTTCGTCGTGACCGACGAGGACGGCCAGGTCCGCGATGTCGGCACCGACCTGGCCGCGATCAAGACGCGTCGTGTTGGCGAGGCGCGGGAGTCGATCGCTGCGGCGGCACCGATCGAGGAGCGTCGAGGGATCGTGAAGTGGGACATCGGCGATCTCGCCAAGACCGTCCAGTCCGACGATCGCGCGCTCGACGTGGTCGGCTACCCGACACTGCTCGATGTGGGCGACAGTGTCGCGTTGCGAGTGGTCACCAGCGCCGACGTGCAGCGGCGGGCGATGCGCGGTGGAGTGCGCCGCCTCCTCCTGCTCAACGCCGCACCAAGTCGCAAGGTCGTCGAGCGCCTGCTGACCACTGCCGGCAAGCTCGCACTCGGCGCGGCCGACGTGTCGATCGCGGCGCTCGCCGACGACTGCATCGCTGCTGCTGTTGATCATCTGCTCGAAGCCCACCTCGCGAGCGGAGGAACGCTCCCGTGGAGCGAAGCCGAGTTCGAGGAGCTGCGCGGGCAGGTGGCGCGAGATGCACCGGCCCTGGCTCGAGATGCGCTCGTGCAAGCAACCGCTGCCATCGCAGCCACCGGCCCGGTGCACTCGACGCTCGCGTCGTTGCGCGCTGGAGCGCTCCAGCCGTCGGTCGATGATGCCAACCTGCACCTCGGTCGGCTCATCCGGCCGGGCTTCGTCTTCCACACCGGACTGCGCCAACTCCCCGAAATCGAGCGGTACGTCCGCGCGATCGCACACCGGCTCGAGAATCTCGCGGGTGGCGTCGAGCGCGACCGCCGTCGGATCGCCGAGGTCACCCCACTCGAGGCGCGTTATGCCGCACTGCTCGAACGTCTGCCCGCCAGCGATGTGACGGCCGAAGTGGCCGAAGTGGCATGGCAACTCGAGGAGCTCCGCGTGAGTGTGTTTGCGCAACCGCTCGGGCCGAAGGGCCAGCCCAGCCCGACCAAACTCTCCCGTACTCTCGAGCGCCTCGGAGGATGACCCGACCTGCGACACTCAGGTGATGGAAGAACGTCAACTCGATCACCTGACCGGCGAAACCGTTGAGCTGTTGCAGACCCTGATCCGGAATGGTTGCGTCAACGACGGCACACCGGAGTCAGGTGAAGAG
>JAJCXU010000630.1 GCA_029263275.1 Ilumatobacter sp. | reverse complement strand
CGGTGGTGGTCTCGCTGAACCCTATCTACGAATCCGTCGGGCGAGAAGAGCGAGTAGACCCGGCCCACGAGTTCCCGAAGATTCAGGAGTTCCGCCAGTACACGCTGTTCACCATGGACCTGAAGGTCGGCGATTCGGACGAGTCGGTGCGGATGACCCTCGGGAACCGAATCGAAGACCCCATCTGGGTCCGGACGACGCTCACCAAACCCCTCGGGGAAGACCTGCCGCTCAGCTACGACCTCGCCGACTGGAAGGTGTGGACGCACCCCGACGGTGACTCGTGGGCGCGTTGCTGGATCCGCCTGCAAGAGACGCGTGAGTCCTGCAAGATCGTCATGCAGCTGCTCGACCAGATCCCGGCTGGCCCCGTGATGACCAAGGTCCCCCGCATCATCAAGGTGCCCGAAGGCGAGGCCTGGGTGTCGACCGAGAACCCGCTCGGCGAGATGGGTTACTACGTCGTCAGCAAGGGCGGCCTCGGCCCGTTCCGCGTCAAGATCCGCTCGGCGAGCTTCAACAACATCTCGATCGTGCCGTGGGCATTGAAGGGCGTGTACGTTCCTGACGTCATCACGATCCTCGCCTCGCTCTACTTCATCCTCGGAGACATCGACCGCTGATGCTCGCTCAAATCTCTGCCGCATTCTTGGCCGTCGACGGCTACTTCCCAGACGACTGGCCGGATTGGTCCATTCCGTATTGGCTGATGTCGATTCTGCGCGTCGTCGGTGGCCTCGTCGCTGTGCTGCTGCCCGCTGGCGGCATCGTGTATCTCTTCCTCTTCAAGATGATGTCCTTCATGCAGAGCCGCCTCGGCCCGATGGAGGCTGGTCCGTACGGATCGATGCAGCTGCTCGCCGAAGTCGGCAAGTGGATGCAGAAGGAAGACCTCGCACCCGACAACGCCGACGTGCGGATCTACCGCATGGCGCCGCTCATCGTGCTCGTGTCCACGTTCTTGCTGATCGTCGTGGTGCCCTTCGGTCCACGTGCGTTCTTCACCAACTTCGAGACCGGCATCTTCTACGCATTGGCCGTTGGTTCCGTCAGCGTGCTCGGCATCCTCATCGCCGGCTGGTCGTCGGCCAACAAGTACTCACTGCTCGGCGGCCTGCGTGCCGGCGGTCAGCTCATTGCCTACGAACTCCCGATGGTGCTCGCCACCCTCGGTGTCGTCATCCAGGCCGAGTCGATGAACCTCAACCGGATCATCGAAGTGCAGAACACCGGTGAGATCTTCGGCATCGGCTGGATCGGCAACCCGTTCATCATCACCCAGTTCGTCGGCTTCTTGATCTTCATGATCGCGGTGCAGGCCGAACTGACGCAGGCGCCGTTCGACATGCCGATCGCTGAGTCCGAGCTCGTCTCGGGCTACATGACCGAGTACTCGGGCTTCCGCTTCCTCATCTTCTTCATCGCCGAGTTCGCCACCGCTGGTGTGTTCAGCTTCATTGCTGCGGCACTGTTCCTCGGCGGCTGGGGCGTCCCGTTCGAGTGGTTTGGCTGGGACAATCTCGGCGAGGTCGCCTGGTGGATGAACCTCGTAGGTCCCGTGATCATGTTCACCAAGATGTTCGCCCTCGTCGGCGTCATCATGTGGGTCCGGTTCAGCTATCCCCGCTTCCGTGAAGATCAGCTCCAGACCTTCGCCTGGAAGGTGCTGATCCCGCTCGCACTGGCCAACACCGCCGTCACGGCAATTCTGAAGGTGCTCCTCTGATGCCCAAAGTTCCCGGACTGCTCAAGGGGCTCGGCGTCACCGCCGGCATCCTTGGCAAAACACTCAAGAACGGTGCCGACACCGTTCAGTACCCGCATGAGAAGGAAGCGCCGCCGATTCGTGCCCGTGGCGTCATCGCCCTGCATGAGGACAACTGCACCGCGTGCATGCTCTGCTCGCGCAGCTGCCCCGACTGGTGCATCTACATCGAAGGCCACAAGCAGCTCGCACCGCCGCGCCGTGCCGGTGGCAAGCCGCGCCAGGTCAATCATCTCGACCGGTTCGACATCGACTATGCGCTCTGCATGTATTGCGGCATCTGCGTCGAGGTCTGCCCGTTCGACGCACTCTTCTGGAGCCCGGAGTACGAGTACTCGGAGCCGAAGATCGCTGACCTCCTCCACGACAAGGCCAAGCTCGGCGAGTGGATGGAAACCGTGCCTGAGGCACCCGAACTCGAAGCCGGAGCTGGCAAGTGAACGTGGACGCCCAGCCCCATTCGATCCAGCCATGGCTGCGAGGTGAGCAGTGATCGGCACCCTTCTTGCTCAGGCCGGCGACGCTGATGTCAACGTCGCGATGAACGTCGGCTTCGGCATCATCGCCACGGTGATGATCTTTGCGGCGTTCAGTGTCGTGACGACCAAGAACGTCGTGCACGCTGCGCTGTATCTCGTGCTCGTGTTGGCCGGGGTCGCTGCGCAATACATCCTCGCCGCTGCCGAGTTCGTGGCCGTGTCGCAGGTGATGGTCTACATCGGCGCCGTGATGGTGCTCTTCCTGTTCGGCATCATGCTCACTCGGGCCCAGATCGGCACCGAGGACGGGCTCAACAACAACGGTTGGCAACTCGGTATCCCGGTGGGCCTCGTGCTCTGCGGCCTGCTCGCGTATGTCATCGTCGACACCTTCGAAGATGACGTGATCGGCGAACGGAGCCCGGCACCGACCGAGCTGCTCTCCGACCGAATCCTGTCGCCATTCCTCGTGCCGTTCATTGCGGTCTCGTTCGTCCTACTCGCGGCCGCCATCGGCGCCATCGTCCTGGCCCGGAAAGACTGAGGGCCTGAGTCCATGCTTGCTGTCAACTTCCTCCTCCTCGCCGCCGTGCTGTTCTGCATCGGCGTGTTTGGTGTCATCGCTCGCCGCAACGCGGTGTTGGTGCTGATGTCGATCGAGCTGATCCTCAGCGCCGTCAACTTGAACTTCATTGCGTTCGCGATGATGAACGAGAACATCGACGGCCAGGTGTTTGCACTCTTCGTGATCGCAATCGCTGCCGCCGAAGTCGGCGTCGGCCTCGCCATGGTCTTGATGATCTACCGCAACCGCAAGTCGATCGCCCTCGACGAACTCTCGGAAATGAAGGGCTGACGTGCTCGCTGTAGAAGACACACACGCTGCGCTCGAACTGAGCTCGGGCTGGTTCCTGGAGAACGCCTGGCTCATCGCGCTCGTCCCCGCCATCGCCTTCGCGCTGATCATTGCCATCGGCAAGAAGCTGCCGATGAAGGGCGCAGAGATCGGCCTCGCCTCGATGACCACGTCGCTGGTGCTTGCCACCGGTGCAGGCATTCAGTGGATGCAGCGAACCGACTCCGCCGAAGGAGCCGAGGCCGTTGCGTCCGGTCTGTTCAACGGAGTTCGGGGGGCCTTGCCTCGGGCCGCCGAGGGCGGACACGCCGAACCGTTCATCGAGCCGGTCGTCACGCAGTGGGTGTGGTGGCAGAACTCGGGCCTCGAGTTCGGCCTCGGCTCCCACATCGACGGACTTTCCGTCCTCTTGCTCTGGCTGGTTGCGTTCATCTCGGTCCTCGTGCAGGTCTTCAGCCTCGATTACGTCCGCGGCGACCGTCGCTACACGCACTTCTTCGCCGCCCTGACGCTGTTCTCCAGCGGCATGTTGATCATGGTGATGTCCTCCAACATGG
>JAJCXU010000629.1 GCA_029263275.1 Ilumatobacter sp. | reverse complement strand
CTAGGTCATCAATTGGAGTCGTTGCCCGTTGTGGACTATATTCACCGTATAAATTGTTTTCGCAGATAAATAGTATGGGCAGTTTCCATACTGATGCCATATTCAAAGATTCATGAAATACTCCGATATTGGTTGCACCGTCACGGCGGCCGGATCCGCCGTGACCTCGGCGTTCACCGAAATTGAAGTCTCGGAAGATCCGCGTCGGCTGTCTCACAGCGCGGGGTCGAGAGCACTCGGCAACAACCGTGTCAATGCCCCGGCCCATCGCGCAGTCCCGGCTCACTCTGGGAGGTCAGGTCGCCGCGAGCGTGCCGCATAATCACTGCCTCGGACAGCGCCGACGCCGAGCAGATCGGCACGTCCGCGCTCGGGCACCCGCGCGATATCAGCTCGCGGCGATGACCGGTGCCGTATCGTCGTTGCGCCGATTGAGCTGGCGCCCCGAGCCGTTTGACCGCACGTGGCAGGTGCGCGCACGTGGAATCTCCATCAACCGAGGAGAACCATCATGAATCCCACCACCACTCATTCGAGCGAGACCGTCGGCCAACTCGTCCTGATCGAAGCCGACCCAATCCGCGAGCGCGTCCGGCACGCCATCGCCGGCTTCTTAGCCGGCTACTCCGGCACGACACTCGAGGCCTACCGCCTCGATCTGCGCGGATGGATCAGCTGGCTCGACGCCGCGTTCGTCGACCCGTTCGCCGTCGAACGCGCCCACATCGAGTTGTACGCCCGCTGGTGCGAATCCGAAGGCAAAGCCCGCTCCACGATCGGACGACGCCTGTCGACGATCTGCGGGTTCTACAAATACTGCTCCCAGGAACGACTGATCGAACGCGACCCGTCCGCGCATGTACGTCGACCGAAGCAGGACTACGAGTCCTCCACCCTCGGGTTGGACCGCAACGAACTCGGCGCGTTCCTCGTCCAAGCCGGACTCTGCGGCGGACGCGACCACGCACTCGCCTGTCTGCTTGCGTTGAACGGGCTACGCATCTCCGAAGCCCTCGGCGCCGACATCGACAACCTCGACGTCAACCGCGGACACCGCACCCTGTTCATCCACCGCAAAGGCAACAAGACCGCCACCATCCCGCTGTCACCACGGACGGCGCGTGCGCTCGACCTCTACATCGGCGAACGCGAGCACGGACCGATCTTCACGAACCACGACGGCACCAGCCGACTCGATCGGCATGCATCGGCTCGGATCGTGCGACGGCTGACGAAAGCTGCCGGGATCGACAAGCGCATCAGCCCACACTCGCTACGGCACAGCTTCATCACCGCAGCACTCGACGCCGGAGTCCCGCTCCGAGACGTCCAAGAAGCAGCGTCGCACTCGGACCCTCGAACGACGATGCGTTACGACCGAGGTCGAGGATCCCTCGACCGACACGCCACCTACATCGTGTCCACCTTCGTCGCCGGCGCCAGCCGCTGACCAACCACGACCGGTCGCGGGCGAACATTCTGATCGCCCGCGATCCATCGCCGACAAACAACAGAGGGCACCCGACTACTGCCGGATCCTGAGCCAGGTCGAGACGCCGTCGGCCGCTGTCGCTATGGGCTCCTCGGAGCCCGCGGTAGGTGGACCGGCGTACGGCCAGTACGCAGCGGGGCGGCGTCGAAGGAGGCACGCAGCGCTCTCCGGTACACCCCACGGCGACCCCCTCACCGGCGCGGTGTGCCTGTCATGGATGAGTAGGGTCTACCGGCATTGGGAGCGCTGTGTTCCTGGTTCGAGCCGCTAGGGGGCGTACGAGCGTGGAACGGAAGACCGCCAATTCAGAGCACGGTCCGATTGTCTACACCGTCACCGGTGACGCCGATGGACAGGTCATCGTCTTGTTGCCCGGGTTTCAGAGCGACCAGACCGGCTGGTCCAGCAGGGGGTACCACGAGCTCCTCTCCGACTACCGCGTGTTGAACGTCGATCCGATCGGGCACGGCAAGAGCGCAACGCCGCACGACGAATCCGCCTACACGACCGACGCGGTTGTTGGCCACGTCGTCTCCGTGCTGGATGCTGAGCAGGTCGACAGTGCCCATATCTGGGGGTTCTCTCGGGGAGGCTTCATCGCCGGCCTGTGCGCGGAACTCGTCGCGGAACGCTGCTCGTCGGCGATCATGGGCGGGACGCCCTTCCGAGCAGCAGGAGCAGCGCCGACCACAGTGAGCGAGGAGATGGATCGGGGTGTGCGTTGCCTGGCCGATGGCGACTGGGCCGGCTACTGGGCCGCGTATGTCATCCCGCTCCCGGCCGCGGTCAAGGAACGTTTCGAGAAGACCAACGACCCGAGAGCGAACGCAGCAGCGATTCGAGCCGGGCGGCGCTGGGCCACCGAAGTACCAGGCTTCGGCCTGAACCCGACGAGTGTCCCACGGTTCGTGTACTTCGGGTCAGGGGAGGTGTTCGCCGGCGAGCTGCGCGATGCGCTCGCCACCAGCGACGCCGAAGTCTTCGAAGGCCCATGGACCGGACACGCCGAAACCATGATGGATCCCGACGGTGTCGTCGCCGTTGTTCGAAGCTTCCTCGAGGGCTTACCTTCCGAGGGAACCTCCGTGTGAAGGGTTCAATGCTCGGTTGGTGCCTCGCCCGCAACCGCGCCAACTCGGCAACCGCTCTCCATCTCCCGCATGAGTGGACAACCGGGTGGGCCCCCGAAGTGACCGGTCAGGGACGCCCATAACGCCGTCGTCCTCGACCCGGTCCGTCCGCTCGATATCGGCACCTATTCCTCACTGGGACCCGCTCGAAATGTGCGAACTGGTCGGCGCGTCGACTGGACCGCAGGAGGTCGACCGGAGTCCCAATTCGTTAGTCGGCTGGGTCGCTTGGCATCGCCGCCATCGTGACTTGAATGGCTTTCACGACTTCTTCGAGGGTTGGTCGGAGTGTGGAGATCTCGTCGTGAAATCTGTGTGCGGCTTCGATGATGAGCTGCTGCCGGTCAGTCGGGGCCTCTGGTCGTGCAAGGACGATGGTCCCTCTCCGGCCCGCGCCGATGACGAGGCCGGACTCTTCGAGTTCGCGAAACGCGCGGACCACGGTGTTCTTCGCGATCCCGAGGTCGTTGGCGAGTTGACGGACCGTGGGGAGGCGATCGCCAACCGCGAGCGCTCCGGATCGCACCTGGAACGCGAGTTGGCTGCGCAGCTGCTCGTAGGGCGCGACGGTCGAGGTTGGGTCGATGGTGACGGTGGCGCTCATGCGTGTTGCAGGCGTGCCTGATCGACGTTCCACGGCGATGTACGCGCGATCGCGTACCAGTTGCCGAGGACGACGTAGGTGAGCAGGGCCGGGATGATCGACCACCAACCGCCGAGCGCAGCGGTGAGTGCATAACACGTCGCGACACCGGCCAGAGCGACGGCTGCCCCAACGACATGGTGGGCGCCGTCCGCGCGAAGTGCGTCATCGATGCGCCGACCATCGTTGTCGGTTGTTGCTGCGGGACGGTTCACCACGATGTGCACCCCAACTGTTGCGATGAGGATCGCTACCAGACTTGCGCAGGGACCTACCCACACCCACCGCTCATAG
>JAJCXU010000628.1 GCA_029263275.1 Ilumatobacter sp. | reverse complement strand
GACGCACTTCTTCATCGTGAGACACCCGGATGGCCCCGACGGTCGGCCCGAAGTGTGGACCTCAACCGGGGACTACTGCATGCCGGGCATCACGCGCCGCAATGTGCTGCGACTGTGCGAACAACACGACGTCACCTGGCGGGAGAAGAACTTCAGCGTCACCGAGTGTTATGGCGCCACCGAAGCGTTCGTCACCGGCACGTTCGCCGGTATCGCACCGGTCACCGAAATCGACGGGCGAACCATCGGCTCGGGCGAGCGCGGCCCACTGGTCGAGCAACTGCAACGGTGGTATGTCGAGATGCTCGACTCGTTGTGAATTGCGCACGACGATGACCCAACGCATCGCCATGTGGTCAGGGCCACGCAACCTCTCGACCGCGATGATGCGAAGTTGGGAGAACCGGGCCGACACCGCCGTGCTCGATGAGCCGCTGTACGCCGCGTATCTCGCTGCCACACGGCTCGATCACCCAGGTGCTGACGAGATCATCGCAGCGGGACCCCCGGCATACGACGATGCAATCAAACAGTGTCTCCGCCACGACGAGGCGCCGATCTCGTATCAGAAACACATGGCCCACCACCTGCTGGCGGACACCGACCTCGAGTGGCTCGATCAGCTCCGTAACTGTCTGCTGCTCCGTGATCCCCGGCGCGTGCTCGCCAGCTACACGAAGGTGCGTGAGACGGTCACGCTGGACGACATCGGCGTGCCGCAGCAACTGGCAATCGCCCACCGCTGCGAGCTCGTCGTCGACTCCGATGACTTCCTTGCCGACCCGGCGGCGTATCAGCGAGCGATCTGTCAACGTCTTGGCGTCCCGATCGACAACGCAGCCCTGACGTCCATGCTGGCGTGGCCACCGGGCACCCGCACCAGCGACGGAGTCTGGGCCCCACACTGGTATTCCACCGTGGAGGCATCGACCAGTTTCGGCCCGCCGCCGGTCGATCCGCCACCGACACTTCCCACACATCTCCAGACGATCGCCGACGACGCGCTCGAGGTCTACGAAGAACTCCGGACCCGGCGCCTCGTGTTGGCCTGAGCAGGCTTGACAAGAAATCTCGTTTCGGGCCGTCGGAAGTCGCGGACCTGGAACGATGACATCACTGTGAACGCCCACTCCAACGTCGATGCGCCCTCGCGGCTGCTCGATCTCTATGACACGGCGCTCCCGGATGTCTACGGCTATCTGCACCGCCGATGCCGCAACACCGCTGTCGCAGAAGACCTCACCACCGAAGTGTTCCTCGGAGCGGTCGAGTCCATTCGACGCGGCGCGGTCACCACCGTGACCGTCGCGTGGTTGATCGGCATTGCCCGCCACAAGCTCGTCGATCACTGGCGCCGCGTCGCTCGCGAGGAGCGCAACCTCGAAGCCGTTGCCGACCTGGACCCGACGTCAACAGATCCGTGGAACGTCGAACTCGACATCATGCTCGCCCGAGACGTGCTCGCTGATCTCGGCGCACATCACCGATCCGCACTCACGCTGCGCTACCTCGACGATTTGCCGGTGCGAGAAGTCGCCGCAATTCTCGACCGCACCGAACACGCCACCGAGGCCCTGCTCGTCCGAGCCCGCCACGCATTCCGAAACCGCTACGACGCACTGGGGAGTGAGACACCATGAGCGTTGTCGACCAGCCCTTCCGACACCTGGCCAATGATCCTTCGCCGCTGCCCGAACCCGACCCACGGTTCGCACGCCAACTGCGTGCCCGCCTCGAAGCCGAACTCACGCCGCAGATCGACCTGCCCGACCGAAAGAGCACCACGATGAGCAACAACGACGCCAACTCCGACACTGCTTCCGAGACAGCGCCCAGCCAGCAGGTCATCACGCCATACATCAGCGTCCACGACGGAGCAGGAGCCCTCGACTGGTACGTCGCAGCGCTCGGCGCAACTGAGACCGTTCGTTACGTCGGAGACGACGGACGCGTCGGGCACGCCGAGTTCGTCCTGCACGGAGCGACGATCATGCTGTCCGACGCCTACCCCGAGATCGGCGTCGTCGCCGCAACCAGTTACGAGGGCTCGTCGTGTGCACTGCATGTCAGCGTGCCCAACTGCGATTCGGCCCATGACCTGGCGGTCTCGCACGGAGCGACATCGATGTCAGCGCCGGGCGATCAACCCCATGGTGCCCGAACCGCCACCATCCTCGACCCGTATGGCCACCGCTGGATGCTGAGTCATCAGATCACCACGCTCAGCCACGAAGAGATCAACGCCAACTACGACAACTTCGATGTCGTACCTGCCGAGTCGACGCCGGGCGCCAGTGACCGTCCGACGCAGCATCCCGCCCCCGGCGACGAGTGAGACGAACGCACCCCGGTTGAGCCCGGCCGGTGACGGCTGGCACAGCAGACTTGCCTACTCTCTGGCGGATGGAGATGCACTTCGCCACCGTTTGGGAATCGATCGCCGACGCAATCCCCGGCTCACCAGCAATCACCAATGCCGACGTCACGCGTTCGTGGGCCGAGTACGACGATCGTGGCGCCCGGTTCGCTCAAGCACTCACCGACGCCGGGCTCGGACCCGACTCGAAGGTCGGGCTCTACATGTACAACTGCAACGAATACCTCGAGTCGCAGTTCGGCGTGTTCAAGATGCGCGGCGTGGCCATCAACGTCAACTACCGCTATCTCGACGAGGAGCTCTGGTATCTCCTCGACAACTCCGATTCCGAGGCGATCGTGTTCCACTCGTCGCTTGCAGACCGCGTGGCCCGCGTCGTTGATCGGCTGCCGAACTTGAAGCTACTGGTGATGGTCGACGATGGTCCCGACGCCTCCGGCTCGATCACCGAGGTACCCGGTGCACAGTGGTACGACGACGTCATCGCCGGCCACGAGCCGATGGAGCGAATCGAGCGCCGCGAGGACGATGTCTACATGCTCTACACCGGCGGCACGACCGGGATGCCGAAGGGTGTGATGTATGCCGTCGGCGGTTTGTGTGCTGGCCTGGTGAACAGTGGTTTCCCGCTTTTCGGGCTCGAACTACCGGAGACCGCCGATCAGATCGCGCCACGGGTCAAGGAACTCGTCGAGGCCGGCGGCCAATACACGTCAGTGCCATGCGCGCCGGTGATGCACGGCACCGGCTGTTGGCTTGGCTGGTTCATCCCGATGGTCGCGGGCGCTCACGTCGTCACGCTCACCAACCGCAGCCTCGATGCCCACGAGGTGTTGAACGTGGTCGAGCGGCATCAGGTCAATGGCCTCACCATCGTGGGCGACAGCTTTGCCAAGCCGCTCGTTCGGGCGCTCGACGAAGGCAAGCCCGACGGTTCGAAGTACGACATGTCATCGATCAAGATCATGAACTCATCGGGGGTGATGTGGACCACCGAGGTCAAGAACGACCTCATCGACCGAGTCGAGCAAGTCGTGCTGATCGATGCAATGGGGTCGACCGAGGGATCAATGGGTTCACAGATCATGGCGAAGGGCCTGCCAGCAGAAACCGCTCGGTTCACCAAGGGCCCGCTCGCCAAGGTCTTCAACGAACACGACGAAGAGGTCGTGCCCGGTTCGGGCGAAGTCGGGATGGTCGCCGCCGGCGGCAATGTGCCCCTCGGGTACTTCAAGGACGAAGCGAAGTCGGCGCGTACGTTCCGCGTGATCAAGGGCGAGCGCTATTCGTTCCCCGGCGACTTCGCCACGGTCGAGGAAGACGGCACGCTCATTCTGCTCGGCCGGGGCAGTCAGGTCATCAACACCGGTGGCGAGAAGGTGTTCCCCGAGGAAGTCGAAGAGGCTGTGAAGCGGGTCGATGGTGTCCTCGACTGTCTCGTGGTCGGCGTGCCCGACGAGAAGTTCGGCAACGCGGTCACCGCCGTCGCGTCGTTGATCGACGGCGCCTCGGTCGAGGCAGCCACGGTCATTGCATCGGTCAAGAGTGAACTGGCTGGCTTCAAAGCACCGAAGTCAGTGATCTTCGTCGACCAGATCCCACGCGCCCCCAACGGCAAAGCCAACTACAAAGCAGCCAAAGCCATCGCCGAAGCCAAATAGTTACGCATGGGGTCAGACCCCATTCGTAACTCTGCGTCACACCGGGGCCGGGTACAACTGTGACTCTGCGTACCAAGCCCTGTTACGACAGCAGCTTCTCGGCGAAGAAGTCGAGGACGCGGTTGGCGCTTTCCTCGTCGCGTTGCTCGGTGAGCGTCGAGTGGTCCGTCTTCTTGTTGCTCGGCAACTGGATGGCGATGAACGCGTCGCCGAGCTTCTCGGTCAGCGTCGAGAACCGATCACCCACGAACGTGTCGTCCGTGAATCGAAGCCCCAGGACCTGACACCCGTGTTGTGCGCGCTCGATGACTGCCGCTTCATCGTCGGGCGACAAATTGAGATCAGCGCCGCGTGCCTTGCCGACGGAGAATGGCAACGACGGCTGAGCAAGCACCGGCGCCACCATCAGGTCGTCAACCATCATCCCGAGGGCGAAGCCACCCGAGAAACACATCCCGACAGCGCCGACGCCGGGTCCACCGACCTCGGCGTGGACGTTGCGCGCCAGCGCCCGCAGCCACGCAATGATCGGTGAGGTCTTGTTCATCGCCATCGTCGTGAACTCCTTGGCGATACAGACCTTCAGTGTCGACTGGAGGAGATACAGATTCGACGGCGCTTTGGTTGGCGTGCCGACCAGTGACGGCATCACCACGGTGAAGCCTCGGTCGACCACGTCGTTTGCGAACTTCGTGACGAGCGGTGTGATGCCGGGGATCTCGTGGATGACGATCACCGCGGGTCCCTCGCCGCGCCGGTACGTCGGAAAGGTCATGTCGGCGGCAGCGAACTCGCCGAGCGTCCAGCCGGCCAGCACACCGGTGCGAATCGGCGCGGAGTCGCTGGGCAGAGTGGGATTGTCCGTAGTGGTCATGATCTTCGCTTTCAGCTGAGGCGTTCGAGGGCATCTTCGGCGAGACGCTCGGTGCCCTCCTTGAACGAGTCGAGTGTTTCTTGATCGATCTGCTGATCGCCCATTGCCCCGTGGAGGTAGCGGGCGTAGACGCCTTCGGAGATCACGGCAAGGCGCCACGCGCCGAACGCTCGGTAATACCCGATGTTGCTCAGGTCACGGCCGGTCCGGTTGGCGTAGCGCTCGATGAGTTCGTCGTAGGTCGGGAACCCGTCGATGCCCGTCGGGTCGTTGGCGCGAAGCTGTTCCTCACCCGGGTCGGACCAGTAGACGCCGACGTAGCCGACGTCCGCCAACGGGTCGCCCAGCGTGCACAATTCCCAGTCGAGCACCGCAGCAATGCGGCCCGTGCCCGTGTTGACGAGCAGGTTGCCGAATCGGTAGTCACCGTGAGCAATCGACACGCCGACCTGTTGCGGGAGGTTGCCCGCGAGACGCTTTGCCACCTCGTCGATGGCTGGCAGTTCGCGCGTCTTCGACTTCTCCCACTGCGTCGTCCAGCGCTTCACTTGTCGCTCGATGTAGCCCTCTCGGCGAGCGAGGTCACCGAGACCGATGCTGTCGATGTCGACGGCGTGCAGATCGGCAAGCACATCGATCAGATGTTCACCCGCGATGCGACGCAACTCTGGCGACATGGGTTCGGCACGTTCCGGCGAATCGAGAACGACACCGTCGACGTACGCCATCACATAGAACGGTGCATCGTTGACCTC
>JAJCXU010000627.1 GCA_029263275.1 Ilumatobacter sp. | reverse complement strand
CATCGGTACTCAAGGTCGCGACGAACTACTTGGCAACAGCGAACCTGATCGCCGTGACCGAGGCCCTCGCCACGATGGCTGCGGCCGGCGTCGATCTCGCCACCACCTACGAGGCGTTCCGGATTTCGAGCGGCAACTCGTTCGTGCACGAGACTGAGGGGCAGGTCATCCTCAACGGCGGGCGCGACATCAGTTTCACGATGGGCCTAGTGTTGAAGGACATCGGGCTCTTTCAAGACATCGCTGACTCGGCGGGCGTGCCGCTCGAGATGAACCCGATGATGATCGACATCTTCCGCGACGCGGCATCCCGGTACGGGGATCGCGAGTGGTCGCCCAACGTCATCCGACGGCTCGAGGACGCAACCGGTGTGTCGGTCACCGCGCCGGGTTTCCCCGCCGAGTTGTTCGACGACGAGCCGGAAGAGGCGGGCGCCGAAGTCGTGGTCAGGCGATGAGGTTGACGCGATTGGGCGGCGGCCCGATCATCGAGGAAGCAACACCGAGCAGCGGAGGCGGGCCGTCGATCGGCCACAACATCCAGGGCCCATCGCTCATCCGTACGCCCGCATGGATCGACGAGCCGCTCGGCATCTACTCGCTCTACTTCGCCGACCACAAGGGCGAGTACATCCGCCTCGCGCATGCCGACGCAGTGACCGGCCCGTGGACGGTCCACGGTCCGGGCAGCCTCCGGTTGGCTGACAGCACCCTGATCACCGAGCCGCCTGAGTCGACACCCGAGCAGCTGAGTGAACTCGAAGCGCTCTACACCAAGCACCTCGGCGCAGCTCGTGCGTCCGTGGTCCTGATCGATGCGACCACGCCGCACATCGCGTCGCCTGACGTCCACGTCGACGAAAGTCGACGGCAGGTGGTGATGTACTTCCACGGGCTCGCCCGCCTCGGCATCCAGCTGACGAAGGTGGCGACCTCGTCGGACGGTCTCACGTTCACTGGCCACCCCGAGGTACTCGCCCGCCCCTACGTCCGGGCATTCGCTCACGAGGGCAGAACGTACGCGTTGGCAATGCCCGGCGTGATGTACCGCAGTGCCGACGGGATGACCGGATTCGAGGAAGGGCCGAGCCTCTTCATGCCCGAGATGCGGCACTCGGCAGTCACCGTGCGCGATGGACTGCTCCACGTGTTCTGGACGCGTGTCGGCGACGCTCCGGAATCGATCCTCCACTCGACGATTGCGCTCGACGGAGATTGGTCGACGTGGTCGGCGTCAGCAGCAGAAGTTGTGCTCCGACCCGAGCATGACTGGGAGGGTGCCGACGCTCCGATCGAACCATCGGAGCGCAGCGTCGCCCACGGCCACGTCAACCAGCTGCGCGACCCCGCGGTGTTCGACGATGTCGACGGGCGGAGCTACCTGCTCTATGCGGTGGCGGGGGAGTCCGGCATCGCCGTTGCAGAGATCGACTGGGACTAACCAGCGGGTCTTCGGAGACACCGATGGCTTCGCGTCTCCAGGTCGGGGCGCGGCGCGCTACGTTCCCGAGATGACCGCACCGCAACGCACAGCACAGCAGGCACTCGGCTCCGGATTCGGAATGCGTTCGACGCCCTCGGAGGTGATCGGCGGTGCCGATCTCTCCGGCAAGCTCGCCGTGGTCACGGGCGGGTATTCGGGCCTTGGCCTCGAAACGACGAAGGGTCTCGCGGAAGCGGGAGCGGACGTCATCGTCCCGGCCCGTCGTCCCGATCACGCTCGCGAGGTGCTGGCAGGGTTGGGAGACACCGCAGGCACGGTCACCGTCGATGAGATGGACCTCGGAGATCTTGCGAGCGCGAGTGGTTTCGGTCAGCGCATCGCCGACGGCGAGCGGTCCGTCGACATCCTCATCAACAACGCGGCGATCATGGCGTGCCCCGAAACGCGGATCGGCGACGGCTGGGAAGCCCAGTTCGCCACGAACCATCTCGGTCACTACGTGATGACCAATGCGATGTGGTCGGCCTTGGCCGCCGATGGTGGCGCTCGCGTCGTGGCACTGTCGTCCACCGGGCACAAACTCTCCGACATTCGCTATGACGACGTCCACTTCACGTCGGGTTACGACAAGTGGGTGGCCTACGGCCAGGCGAAAACAGCGAACGCGCTCTTCGCGGTGCACCTCGACGCACTCGGCGCTGAACACGGCGTGCGAGCATTCGCCGTGCACCCCGGGGGCATCATGACCGAGCTGCAGCGTCACCTTCCGAAAGAGGAGATGATCGCCATGGGGTGGATGGATGAAGCCGGCAACATCAACGAGCGGTTCAAGACGCCCGAACAGGGAGCGTCCACATCGATCTTCGCTGCCACCTCGCCGCAGCTCGATGGCATGGGCGGCGTGTACTGCGAAGACGCGGACATCGCCAACATCGAAGATCTGAGCAGTCCGATGGGTCGATTCGTCGGCGTGAAGCCCTATGCCGTCGACGCAGCAAACGCCGCCAAGCTCTGGGACCTCTCGGCAGAAATGACCAGCGTCAACGCTTTCGCTTGAGCGTCAGCGTTTTCGCTTGAGCGTCAGCGCTTCTTCTTCGGTGTGACCCGACCGCTGCGGCCCCGGATCTGGCCCTTGGGTTTCGGGGCCTGATACGGCAGCTGTCGGAACCACAGATTGCACGCCCACTTCTGGCCGCCCCACACCGGTGAGCCGCCGTGGAGCGCCCGGCGATGTCGGGTCGTGTCCTCGAGGGCGTGATCGCCCACGTTGTGGAAGATCACCATGCGGCCGGGCTTGGCTTCGACCTCGAGTTCGAGCTTGGGGAAGATGGTCCCACCACCGTCCTCGACGTCGTTCAGGTACATCAGCGCCGTCAGCAGCCGCTGGCCGCCCTTGGCGGTGCGCTGCTGGCCTTTTTCGGTCGTCATGTCGTACGCATCGAAGTGCGGCTTGTACTCCTGGGTCTCGCCGTAGTGCACGACCTGCAACGACTCGGCGTGGCGGACCGGAATGCCGACGAGGTTGCTGACCCGCTTGACCAGTCCGCGCACGATCGGCGTCTGATCGTGTTTGACCCACGCGACCGAGCCGGTTCGGCCATCGCTGGTCTTGGCTGCGCCGACGGCGCTGACCATTGCCGTGTCGAGCTTGTCGGCGGTGATCCGCATGATGTGATTGCGCTCGGTCACGGTGACGAAGTCGTCGATGACCTGGACCAACGGGTCGTCGGCCACCTGCTCACCCAAGTGATACGAGTCCTTCAACCGCATTGCCATACCTCCAATTCTCCCACGCGCGCCCGAGTTGCGGCACGGTTTTGTGTGAGCGCATGGTCCGTCCGACGGTCCTTGTGCTCACACGAAGCGGGGCCGATCGTTCCGTGTGAGGACATGGTCTGTCGGACGGAGCATGTCCTCACAAGAAGGCAATCTGGCACCGTTCAGAGTTCAGAGGGTGGAGATGCCGCCGTCGACGGGAATGACGGTGCCGGAGGTGTAGGCGCTCGCACGGCTGGACAGGTAGATGACCGTGCCGGCGATGTCCTGCGGCGTGCCCACGCGCTTGCGTGGCGTGGTGCCCTCGACGATCTTGCGGTTGTCCTCGTCGTCGAGCATGTACGCCATCATCTTCGACGGGAACGGACCCGGAGCGATCGAGTTGAGCAAGATGTGCTCGCCCACCAGATGTGACGCCATGTGCCGCGTCATCATGTGGATGGCCGCCTTGGATGCCGAATACGAGTAGTTGTCGCCGGTCGGGACGCGGATGCCGTCGATCGAGCCGATCATCACGACGCGCGCCGGGTCTTCGTGGGTGGCGCCGGCCTTGAGTTGGGGGAGGAAGGCCTGCGTCAGCATGAACGGTGCCTTGACGTTGATGTCCATGACTTTGTCGAAGCCGACTTCGGGGAACTCGCCGAGAGGTGCGCCCCATGCGGCACCGGCGTTGTTGACGAGGATGTCGAGCTGGCTCTCGTTCTCGGAGAATGCGCTGACGAACGAGGCGACGCCTTCGGCAGTCGACATGTCAGCGGGAATCGAGATGCACTCGCCGTGCCCGGGCTCGCGTTGTGACAACTCAGCCGCCGCTGCATCACATTGAGCAGCCTTGCGGGCAGTGATGTACACCTTCACGCCGTTGGCGACCAGGCCTGCAGCGATCATGTAGCCGATGCCCCGTGAGCCGCCGGTGACGACGGCGACCTTGCCGGAGAGACCAAACAGGCTGCCGAGATCGAGCGGGGGATGGTCGGTGTTGCGATAGTTGGCGTCTTGGGTCATGCCCCGGTTGTAGTCGGTGGAGGCGCCGACGCTGCAACCGGCTGGCACGGTCGAACCGGTCGAACCGACGTCTGCCATGCTGACGCGATGGATCACGCACTTCTCGTCGAACGCAAGGTCATTGGCAACACGAAGACCGTCGAGGTGGCCGAGCAACCGCTTGAGGAGAATCAGGTGCGGTTGCGGATCGACCGGTTCGCGGTGACCGCCAACAACATCACCTACGCCGTGTTCGGCGACATGCTTGCGTACTGGGAATTCTTCCCCACCGAGCTGCCATTTGGTCAGGTGCCAGCGATGGGCTGGGCCGAAGTGGTCGAGTCGAACAACCCCGATATCGCGGTCGGCGGCCGCTACTACGGCTGGTTCCCCATGGCCTCGACCACGGTGATCACGGCAACGCTGGTCAGTGACGGCTTCCGGGACGATGGTGCCCACCGGCAACCGCACGCCCCGGTGTATCGCTCGTACGTCGACACGAAGCGCGATGGGATGTACGACGCGGCTGAAGACGGCGAAGACCGCCACGTGCTGCTCCGCGGTCTCTTCCTGACGGGCTACCTCGCCGAGGAGTTCTTCGCCGACTCTGCCGGAGGCACGGACAACGGAGACCCGGCCTACTTCGGCGCAGGGCAGGTCGTCGTGCTGTCGGCCTCGTCGAAGACCGCCATCGGGTTCGCGCAACGCGCTGCCGAACGCGGCGCGGTCAAGGTGGTCGGCCTCACCTCGGCCGGCAATGCCGACTTCGTCCGCAGCCTGGGCTACTACGACCAGGTCGTCACCTACGACGAGATCGACGACATCGACGCGTCCATCGCATCCGTCTCGATCGACATGGCGGGCAACCCCACGGTGCTTGGCGCCGTACACACCCGGCTCGGCGAGCAACTCAAGTACTCGATGACGGTCGGACGCAGCCACCACGACGCACCCGACGTCGACGCCGAAACTGCTGCCCAACTGCCAGGGCCGCAACCACAGCTGTTCTTCGCACCATCCGAAGTCGGCCGACGCCTCGAGCAATGGGGCCGCGAGACCTACCAGCAGCGCTGCGCCGACGCCCTGACCTCGTTCGTCGAAGGCAGCCGAGCGTGGTTGTCGATCGACCATCGCACGGGCGCCGACGGGGCGGCGGCAGCGTGGGCCGACGTGCACGACGGCAACGTTGCGCCGAGCGTCGGCGTCGTCGTCCTGCCCAACGCCTGACGACTCTCGGGCTCTGCCCGTT
>JAJCXU010000626.1 GCA_029263275.1 Ilumatobacter sp. | reverse complement strand
CTGATCGTCGTCGAACACCCCGACGCCTGGCTCACCAAAGACGACATCGTCAACGCAGCCAGCGCTGGCATCTACGCCACCATGCCGCACGACTCCGACATCGCCCACGCGATCGACACCGGCACCTTCCTCCAACGTCAGCCACAACTCAGAGAACTCAGCGCGATGCCCGACATTGGCGAACCGATCTGGTTCAACTGGCCCGAAGAGTCCTACGGGACCACCGTCGAGCGGTACTGGAGTGAGGAGTTCGACGGATTCGAGGACGGGTTCGAATCGGCCCGAGGCGACTGCATCCACGTCGGGCCCGATATCTGGGCGGAGAAGTACGACGACCGGCAGTGGGCCCAATCACTGGGCCACCCGCTGCGTCTCGACGCGCGAACTCTCAACCGCGACCAGCGCGTCGAACACCTCATGCAGCATCCACGGCGACCCGATCGCGGCAACGAACCGCTCGGTACGTGGATCACCGAACTCCCATCCCGGCGAGCGATCGACGTCGACTTCGGACACGCCTGGCAGTCCCGCGGAAGCGTCGACCGGTGGCGCGTGAGCTGGAACACAGGAAGCGGCGAACTACACACCGTCAACCACCGCACCAGCACCGTCACCGTCCTCGGCGTCTTCAAGAACGAAACCGACGTCGAGAACGCCATCAACGGCTGGTCCAAACACCACGACGACCCGGACGGCCTCACCTGGCTCGACGCAGTTGCCGAGATCGCCGTCACCGACCGCCAACCCTGCGTCGCTCCAGCGGCGGCACGGGCTCAACAGGTGCCTCCCCCACCACTCGACATCGGGCCGTTGTTCTGACGGCATCCCACGCTGTTGCTATGGGCGCGCTCAGCGAGCGCGGAGTTCGGCCAGCCCCGTAGCGAAAAAGAGCCGCTACGAGCGGGGTCGACCGCCCTCGAACGGCGTGATTGTCGAGTGGCCTCAGTCGGTCCGAAGGCGTGCGACTTCGCCGGCGATGCAGCGCGGGCGGGAGCGTTCTACTGAGTGATTATCGCGTGGGTCGGACGGGCCGACCGCCCAATCGTCTGGGTGCCAATCTCGGATGACTTGCGGCCACTTGGCCGAGGGGTCACGCGCCCGGTCTATCGAGCGGATTGCGTTGTCGCTATCGATGACGGGCTTGCGTCGATTCGATGATGCGACAGACGATGGCCTTCTCTCCGGAGCGGAGGGCGGCGTCGGCTACGTGACGGGCGTCGGACAGCGATTCGCGGAGCGCTCTCAGGTCGGCGAGTTTGGTGTCGATGTCGGCGATCCGTTGGTCGAGCAGTTCGATCACGGTCGAGCAGGGCTGTTGTCCGTCACGTTGCAGGTCGATGATTCGTTTGATGTCGTCGAGGGTGAGGCCGACGGTCTTGGCCTGGCGGATGAACTGCAGTGTGGCGACGTCGTCGGGGGCATAGGTCCGGTAGCCGGCAGCGGTCCGCTCCGGCGGCTCGATTAGGCCTTTGCTCTCGTAGAGACGGACCGCTTTCGCGCTCACGCCTGCTTGAGCGGCCGCTTCGCCGATCATCATCTTGGGGTGGTTCATGTCGCCTCCTGTTGACCTTGCCCCTTGGGCAAGGTTCTAGCGTCATCTTCGTTCGTTGAAGACCATTGATTGGCGGTCAGAGCTGGGTGAGTAGACGCGTTGACATCTTGACCGGCAATGAGGTGCCCGGGGTGCGGCGCGTGCTCGCCCGCCGGGACTTTCGACGATTGTTCGCTGCTCAGACGATCTCGCGGTGGGGTGACACGTTCAACGCTGTCGCGTTGGTGATCCTCGTGTACCAGCTCACCGGTTCCGGGGTGAAGGTGGCGGGCACCGTTGCGTTCGAGATCGCGCCAGTCGTCCTGTTGGGTTTCGTCGCCGGAGCGGTTGTCGACCGCTACCCGAGGCGTCGGGTGATGATTGCTGCTGACATCGGGCGGGCGATGGTGGCGTTGGGGTTGGTCGCGTTTCACGACCGACTGGCGTTCGTGTATGCCGCAGCGTTCATGCTGTCGGCGTTCAGCGTGTTCTTCAATCCCGCCGCGTCCAGCGTCCTGCCGGACCTGGTGAGCACCGACGAGATCGTGGCCGCCAACTCCGCGATCTGGTCCGCAGCGGTGATGTCTCAGATCGCCCTCGCCCCGGTCGCGGGTGCTCTCATAGCCATCGCCGGCCCGGGTCCGGCGTTCACGATCAACGCCGTGACGTTTCTGGTCTCGGCCGCTCTGCTCGCACGGTTGCCGATCGCGACGCGCGTCGACCCGATCTCGGGCACGCGCCGTCGCGATATCGCCGATGGTTTGCGAGCCATCAGCTCGGACCGGTTCCTGCGAGTCTTGGCGGGCGTCCAGGGCCTCGCGGCGTTGTCGGCCGGCGCCACCTCGGCGCTGCTCGTCGTGTTGGCCCAGGAACACCTCGACGTCGGGCCCGCCCGGTTCGGCTACTTGATCGCAGCGATCGGCATCGGTGCCGGGCTCGGCCCGCTCGTGTTGCACCGATTCGTTGACGACCCCCGTCGCCCGGTGTTCCTGTACGGCCCCTATCTGCTTCGCGGCACAGTCGATGTGGTGCTCGCGGCGTCGTCGCGCTTCGCCATCGCGCTCGCCGCCTACGGCGTCGGCACAAGTACCGGAAACGTCACCTACAACTCCGTGTTACAGACGACCGTCCCCGAACGCCTTCGCGGCAGGGTGTTCGCGTTCTTCGATGTTGTCTGGCAAACAGCGCGGTTGGTCAGTATCGGTGTCGGTGGCGTCGTCGCGGATCGGTTCGGCATCACTGCGGTGTACTGGGCGGGCGGAGCACTCCTGCTTGCGGCAGGCGCACTCGGTCTCATCGCAGGACGATCGACAGACTTGCTCGGTCCACCCGACAATGCCGCCTCGTAACCCCGAAACGTTTCTACTCGAGCTGACTCACAGCATGGATCCGAGGTCCGACGTGACCGTCGGGTAGGCGGCGGTCATCGACTTGAGCTGGCGGGTAGTGAGGCCGAGCTTGATGGCGAGGGCGCAGAAGTTGATGAGTTCGCCGTACTCGGGGCCGAGCATGTGGGCACCGACGATCGTGTCGCTGGAGGTGTCGACGAGAATCTTGACCGCCGCGGTGGTTTCCCCGATCCGATAATTGGAGTACCAGCCGCTCGTGTCGGTGTAGCGGACGTCGAGTTCGATGCCGGCGGCGACAGCTTCGGTTTCGAGCATGCCAACGCGTGCGAGTTCGGGGATCGTGAACACTGCGGTCGTGACACCGGCGTAGTCGGGAACGTTCGTTGCCGACTTGAGCATGTTCGATGCAGCGATCTTGCCTTCGAATACCGCGATCGGGGTGAGCGCCATCCCGGGCGTGTCCGCCGAGTCGCCCGCGGCGAACACGCGAGGGTTGGTGGTGCTCTGGAGGTGTCCGGCGACGTTCACTCCGCGCTGTCCGTAGTCGACGCCTGCGGCCTCGAGGCCGAGCCGGGAGAGTTCTGAGATCCGTCCGGCACCGTGCACGACCAGATCGGCGTCGAGTGTTGTTCGGTTGCCGTCTCGTTCGACGGTCACCCGGTAGCTGCTGCCGTCGGCCTCGACTGACACGATCGAGGTGTCGGTATGTGTCTCGATACCGACCTTTGTGCCGCGGTCGATCAGCAGGTCGACGAGGTCCGGGTCGAACCCCTTCAGTGGTCGTGGTCCGCGATCGACGATGGTCGGTCGGCTGCCAGCGCGAGCAGCGATGTGAGCGAACTCGAAGGAGATGAATCCGCCGCCGACGAACAGGATCCGCTTCGGGAGTTCGACAAGATCGAGGAACGCGGTGCTGTCGACGAGGTG
>JAJCXU010000625.1 GCA_029263275.1 Ilumatobacter sp. | reverse complement strand
GCTACACGCGCTCGAAGAGGAAACTCACCCCGACCAGGGTGAAGATCCAGATGAGCGCCAAGACGAACGTGATGCGGTTGAGGTTCCGCTCGGCTGCCGTGGACCCGAGTGCTGCGCCGCCGCCGCCACCGAACATGTCGGAGAGGCCGCCGCCGCGCCCGCTGTGCATCAAGATGCCAGCAATGAGCCCAAACATGGAAACCACATTGAGCACCAGGGTGATATAGAGCATGACGTCACGCACGGTGCGAGATCCTACCGCTGGGAACCGCTGTTCGAAGCGCACCAGCGCAAAACGAGCTCACGGTTCCGGCTGCCAACGTCGGCGACGGTAGGTCCAGGTCGGATCCGTCTCGGAACGCGGCAGAACCATCTCGTCAACACCGAGCTCGACGAAGCGATCCGCAAGCACTTCCGAAAGCGTGTAGAACTCCGAAATCGCCTCGCACTGATCAACGAGGAGGTACCGCCGACGCCCGACTTTCGCCGACAGCCCGCCCGGCGTGAGGCTGCGCAGCCCCGCAACAGCGGGCCGTGCCCGGGTCAACTGATCGACTCGCTCCCAGCCGATCCGTTGGTGCCGCAGCATGGCGCGCCGCTCGACGAAATCGGGGGTGAACCGCGACGACACCGGGTAGTCGAACAGCACCGTCGCCAGGAAGATCACTCCCAGCACGAGGATGACGACCGGAATGCCCGCTCCCCCGCTCGCAACGGTGACCCCGACGCCAAATGCCACCAGGGCGACGGCACCAGCGGCACTCAAGATCAGGCCCTTCCACGACGAGTGGAGGGTCACCGACCGGTCAGGTACAACCATCTTCAGGATTTGACGGAGATGGCCGCCTCACGGCCCATGTCGCCCAATCGCTGCAGCAACGTCTCGCCCGAGAGCAGCGGGAAGTGACATGACACCTGGTGTCCTGCACCGATGTCGACCAACTCCGGAGTGTCGGTCATGCATTTGTCCTGAGCAACCGGGCAGCGCGGGTGGAACCGGCAGCCGGCGGGCGGATTCGCTGGGCTCGGCACGTCACCTTGCAGGATGATCCGCTTGCGTGAGCGCTCACGCCGCGGATCAGCCACCGGCACCGCCGACAGCAGCGACTGCGTGTACGGGTGCGCTGGGCTCTCGTACAGGACGTCCTTGTCGGCCACCTCGGCAATACGGCCGAGATACATGACAGCGACACGGTCGCTCGTATGGCGCACCACCGACAGGTCGTGGGCGATGAACATGAACGACAGGTTGTACTCAGCCTGGATTTCGTCGAGCAGGTTGAGCACCTGAGCTTGGATCGACACGTCGAGTGCCGAGACCGGCTCGTCGAGAATGATCACCTTCGGACGCAACGCGAGCGACCGGGCGATGCCGATGCGCTGCCGCTGGCCACCAGAGAACTCGTGCGGGTACCGGTTGCCGTGCTCGGGGAGCAATCCGACGCGCGTCAGCAGCTCGCCGACCCGCTCGCGGGCCTCGGATTTCGAGACACCGTGGATCACCATGGGCTCGCCGATGATGTCACGGATCGGCAAACGAGGATTCAGCGACGCGTACGGGTCCTGGAACACCATCTGCAGGTCTCGCCGCAACTCACGCAACCGGCCCTTTGAGGCCGCTGTGACGTCCTCATTGCCGAACATCACCGATCCCGACGTCGGCTCGACCAGACGCAGCAGCGATCGACCGAGCGTGCTCTTGCCGCAGCCAGACTCGCCAACGACACCAAGCGTCTCGTTCGGATACAAGTCGAGATTGACGCCCGACACCGCCTGCACGGCACCCACCTGACGGCGGAACACACCGGCCCGAATCGGGAATTCCTTCACCAGGTCACGGATTCTGAGCAACGGCTCGTCAGCACCGGTGCCAGCAAGCGCACCGCTGTCGAACGGGGTGATCGTGGCGGTCATGATGAGACTCCAACGCTGGTCTGCAGTTCGTCCGTGCGGGCGCAACGGCTCTCGTGTTGATCGCCGACCTTCACTCGTGACGGCACCTCGGTGGAGCACACGTCAGTGGCGAAGGAACAACGAGGTCGAAAGGCGCAACCACTGGGCGGGTTGAGCAGGCTCGGCGGATTGCCCGGAATGGGATGGAGTTCATGCTTGAGTCCATCGACGTCAGGGATCGAGTCGAGCAGCGCCATCGTGTAGGGATTGCGGGACTCGTAGAAGATCTGGTCAATCGTGCCGGTCTCCATCAAACGACTCGCGTACATCACCTGCACACGGTCGGCCGATCCAGCGACAAGACCGAGGTCGTGAGTGATCAGCATCATCGCTGAACCCGTCTCGGCTTGCACCTCGTGCAGCACCTCCATCACCTGCGCCTGCACGGTCACATCGAGTGCCGTTGTGGGTTCATCCGCGATCAAGAGCTTCGGGTCGTTGGCGATCGCCATGGCGATCATCGCCCGCTGCCGCATGCCGCCCGAGTACTCATGGGGATACTGCGATGCTCGCTGCTTGGGCTCAGGAACGCCGACCAGCTTGAGGAGGTCGACCGACTTCGTCCAGGCATCCTGCTTCGAGACCGAGCTGTCGTGCACACGGATCGTCTCGACGATCTGATCGCCGACAGAGAACACCGGGTTCATCGCCGTCATCGGGTCCTGAAAGATCATCGCGATGTCATTGCCTCGGATCGCGCGCATGTCGCGGTCACTCATGTTGAGCAAGTCACGTCCTTCGAAGCGGACGTCGCCCGTGACGATCGTGTTGCCAGGGTGCAACCGCATCAACGCCAGCGCCGTGACCGACTTGCCGGACCCGGACTCGCCGACGACGGCAAGCACCTCTCCGGGATGGATCTCAAAGCTGATGTCGGTGGCCGCCTGCACGACGCCGGCCTTGGTGGCAAAACCGACGTTGAGGTGGTCGACCGTGAGAAGTGCGTCGCTCATATCTGTCCCATGCTGCTCTGGTCGGTGTCAGCCGGGGCAACGTTGCCATGGCCTTGTTTCGCGGCCTGCTTCCGGGCCTTCTTCGCTGCCTTCATCGCATCCTTGGCTTCCGAGCTGTCGGACCCCTTGGCCCGTGGGTCGAGTGCATCACGCAGGCCGTCACCCAAGAAGTTGACGCACAGCACGATCAAGATGATGAAGATGCCCGGCGTCAACACGCGGATCGGGTCGCTGTCGATGTCGCCCTTCGCGTCAGCGACGAGCGTGCCCAGCGATGCGTTCGGCGGCTTCACGCCGAGACCGAGGAACGACAACGTCGACTCGAGCACGATGACCGTGCCGAGCAACAACGTGACTTCGACCGCGATGGCGCCGACGATGTTTGGCAGCAGGTGGCGGAACATCACACGGAAGTGCGATGCACCCGCAGCCTTCGCCGCCATGATGTATTCCTGCTCCTTGATCGAGAGCACCACACCGCGGACGACACGAGCAATTCGAGTCCAGAGCAAACCAGCCAGGACGAGCGCCAGACCGAGTGCACTGGCACCGAACTTGTTGGCGAACACCGACAAGACGATGATCGCCGGGACGGTGAGCACGAGGTTGACCAGGTTG
This sequence comes from Ilumatobacter sp., assembly GCA_029263275.1. Taxonomy (GTDB): domain Bacteria; phylum Actinomycetota; class Acidimicrobiia; order Acidimicrobiales; family Ilumatobacteraceae; genus Ilumatobacter_A. The sequence continues at coordinate 431 of JAJCXU010000625.1, read as the reverse complement.
GACACGATCGCATCCCACACGCCACCGAAGTAGCCGGCCAACGATCCAAGCGTCGTGCCGACGAGTGTGGCCACGACAGCAGCAATCAGACCGATCCGCATCGAGTACAGACCACCCTTCGCTGTTCGCACGAAGAGGTCGCGGCCGATCTCGTCAGTGCCAAACCAGTGCTCAGAAGAGGGGCCCTGGAGGCGGTCACGGACGTTGCGTGCGTCGAACTCCCACTCGCTGACCATGGGGCCGACCCAGAACAGCAGCACGAGCAGAATCAATCCAATCGCGCCGACAATTGCCAGCTTGTGTCCGAAGAAGCGCTCACGGGCCAGCTGCCCAAACGTCTTCGGCTTCTCGGAGAGGCCTTCCGCGTCGGCAAGGGCCAGAGCCGCTGCCGTCGCCGACATCTCGTCGTCGGTTCCGCTGTCGCGGCTGTC